>NZ_BAAAGU010000023.1:0-89354 GCF_039524635.1 Streptomyces thermocarboxydovorans
TCCGCTACGAAGCGACCGTACTGGTCGCAGCCATCAACGAATGGCTGTGACCAGCACTTTCGAAACGCACCCTAGTACCACCGCCGTGCCTATCGCGAGGCGACGGGCGCGACGGCGGCCTGCACGGTCCTTCATTCCTTACGTCCCCCAAGTCCACCAAGGGCGATCTGCATGGTCTGGTCGTTGCCGGGGGCTCCCCCGGTACCTCCTGCTGCTCCCGGAGCGCCGTGCGAGCCGGCCCAGCTGGGGCGGACCTGCGGGGCGTGCGAGGCATGCGGCTGCGGTATCCGCGGAAATGCCTGGGTCCGGGAGTCCTCGGCGGTTCCCAAGGCGGGCGCCGGCTGCGGCTGCCCCCCTTCCTGCCCCGGCCGTCGCTTGCGGTCCTGACGCATGCCGTGGCGCCAGGCGAACATCGGCGCCGCGGTGATCAGCAGCGCGAACGACGCCCAGATGACCATGGCCGGGTGGGAGTGTCCGTAGACGAATCCGGCGGCGATGGATCCACCGAAGATCAGGATGAAGTACCAGTGGTAGCGGAACGTACCGAACCACGTGTCCGGGCTGGCCGAGTCGCCCTTCGGGGTGACGACGAACTTGCTCTTGCGGCGCAGGATGGAGTCGATGAGCGCCTTGGCGTAGAGCGGTGCCGACAGCGCGGACATGATCATGCCGGCCACACCGCCGGAGCCCTCGGGCTCGTGCGGCGAGACGTTGTGGCGGCGGTTCCAGATGTACAGGCCGATCTGCAGCGCCGAGGCGTTGCCGTAGAGCATCAGCCAGACAGCCGGGTCGATGTTCACACCCGAGGCGCCCAGACCCAGGAACAGCGCGCAGCTGATGGCCGCGAGGATCCAGTTCAGGGCGGACATCGGGTAGAAGATGATCATCATCGTGTAGTTGAAGAGCTTGCCCGGCGGGAGCGAGAAGAAGCCCTTCCAGTACTGCTTGAGGATCGTCTCGTACGTACCGCGGGACCAGCGCATCTGCTGGGTGAAGAAGTCGGTCCAGGCGTTGGGGCCCTCACCGACCGCCAGCACGTCCGGCGTGTAGACCGAGCGCCACTTGTTGCCCGTCTCCGGGTTGCGGGCGCGGTGCATCTCGAAGCCGGTCGCCATGTCCTCGGTGATCGAGTCGTACAGGCCGCCGATCTGCTTGATGGCCTTGATGCGCACCGCGTTGGAGGTGCCCACGAACATCGGGGCGCCGTAGGCGTTGCCCGCGCGCTGGATCAGCGCGTGGAAGAGGAACTGCTGGGACTCGGCGGCCTTGGTGACAAAGTTGTCGTAGTTGCCGTAGACCTGCGGGCCGATGACGAAGCCGACGTCCGGGTCGCGGAAGAAGCCGAGCATCCGCTCCAGGTAGTTGGGCAGCGGCACGTGGTCGGTGTCGACCGAGGCGAAGAAGTCGTAGTCGTCACCGTGCGCCTCGAGCCAGGCGTTGTAGTTGCCGTGCTTGGTCTTGGCGCGGTGCGGGCCCTTCTTCTGGTTCCACTTGGCGACGCCTTTGCGGGAGAAGTGGTGCACGCCCAGGCGCGCGCAGACTTCCTTCACCTCGGGGTCGTCGCCCTCGTCCAGCAGCCAGACGTGCATGGTGCCCCGGTGGCGGATCTTGACGGCCGCCTCCAGGGTCTTGGTCACCATCTCCAGCGGCTCCTTGCCGGGCACGAAGGAGGTGAGGAACGCCACACGTGTGCCGGTCTCGGGCACCACCGGGATGGGGTCGCGGGCGACCAGGGTGGCGTGCGCGTTGGACAGCACGTTCATGCAGCGGAAGAACTCGATCAGACCGATCGAGACCAGCATCACGACGTCGAGGGCGGGCAGCCACTCGAACGCCGGGTAGTCGCGCTCGGTCCAGTGCGAGGGCTGCAGCAGCCACACCAGCAGCACCAGCGACAGCACCGGGGCCGCGGCCAGCATCAGCCCGATGCGGATGCGGTGCGGCTCCTGGCCGATCAGCGAGCGGTACTGGACGCGGTAGGGCTTGTTCGGGTCGGGCTGGGTGAGGGGACCCGCGAGCCGGCTGTAGTGCTCGTAGTCGTAGCGCGGCAGCGTCTTCTTGATCCGCCGGAACGTGCCCGTGTTCCACCCCCTCTGCGGCACCCTCAGCTGGGTGGTCCGGGACGGGTCGTGGTCCCCGCGGGCGCCCGTAGGCGTCGACGTCATGAGTCATCCCCCCACACGTGGCTCCACCACGTGTTTCGTCGCTTCCTAGCGTCCGCTCCAGTCCCCCTCGACCTTCACAGACGTATCAGTGGTAGACCGCTGTCACCACGTCATCCACAGCTTATAGACACCGTTCAGCGCTCTTCCGGTTGCATGATGCCCCCCACGGCATCGCATCATGAGCGGGACCCCTCGTCCCGCGCCGACGGCAACCGCTTTCCCGCCCCCTCCACGGCCGCGCAACCCGCGGCAGACGTGAAGAACCCAGGGTCTCCGGTGTCCATCATGATCGCAAGATGCGAAACGCGGTGTTCACCGGCCATACGTGTCCATTGTGACGGGTGTGGAGGACTGGTGGGGCCACTGATGCATACGTGCGGCAAGAGGTGCGCGCTCAACGGGGACCCGTCGGAATCAGGCCAAAAACGGACGGGCTCCTCGTGATCACGAGGAGCCCGTCCGGTCGGTGCGCCGCCAGGGACTCGAACCCCGGACCCGCTGATTAAGAGTCAGCTGCTCTAACCAACTGAGCTAGCGGCGCCGGCTGACGCGGTAACTCTACAGGACCCCGAGGGGTGCTTCCGACCACCCCGTCGCGGGCGGGGCGGGAGCGGCCGGCGCCAGGTACATCATTCGGACCGTCAACATGCGCCCGACGCAGACAGTTGGGAAACTGATCTCCGTGGACAGGTGCGACAGTGGTCAGGGTGGTCCAGGGAAATGTGAGGGGAATCGCATGGAGTCGCCGGTATTCGAGGAATTCGAGCCCGCGAGCGACTGCGACTGCCCCGGATGCGTGCACTGGCGGCGCGTTCTTCCGCTTTCCCCGGCCGGCCGTGCGGCCGGACATCCGGCGGCGCGCAGGCCGCTGGTGGTGGCCACCGCGACGGCCGCGGCGCTCGGCGGCGGCGCGATCCTGGCGGTGGCCGCCCCGTCCCCCTCGCAGGCGCCCGGCAAGACCGGTCTTCCCGGCGATTCCGCAGATCAGGGGCAGGAGACGCCGCAGGGTCCGCAGGGGCCGCTGTACGGTCCCGGCGGGCAGGCCGCGCCGCTCGCGGCCCCGGCGCAGATCCGCGCGATCACCCGGGCGGAGATCATCCGCAGGGCGCGGAAATGGGTGACCGAGAAGGTGCCGTACCGCATGAACGCGTACTGGTCCGACGGTTACCGGCAGGACTGTTCGGGTTATGTCTCGATGGCCTGGAACCTGCCCCGCAACGAATGGACCGGATCGCTCGCGAGCTACGCCGAGAAAATCTCCAAGAGCGAACTCCAGCCGGGCGACATGCTGCTGTTCCACAATGCGGCCGACCCTCTCCAGGGATCCCATGTCGTCCTTTTCGGGGGCTGGTCCGACACCGAGCGCACCTCCTACCTGGCCTACGAGCTGGTGCCGCCGTACGCCCGCGCCCGGACGACCCCGTACGCCTACTGGACCGACTCCAGCCGCTACGTCCCGTACCGCTACAAGGGCGTGACCGCCTCCACGGCGGGCTCCGTCCCGGCGGCCGTGCCGCGCCGGACGCCGTTCCCGGGGGCGTCGCATTTCGGCCCCGGTGCCGTCAACGCGTACGTCACGGAGCTCGGGCGCATGCTCTCCGGCCGGGGCGGGGCCCGCTTCTACGCCGTGGGGCCGGGGCCGCGGTGGACGGAGGCGGACCGCAGGGCGACCCGGGCGTTCCAGCAGGCCCAGGGCCGGCGGGGGACCGCGGCGGACGGGCTGCCGGGGCCGGTGACCTGGGACCTGCTGGTGACCGGCCGGGGCCAGGACATCCCGCGCGACACCAAGAGCGGAGTTTCCGCTTCCGTCGCGCCGACGCCTTCCGCGCCGCCCTCCGGGGCCGCTCAGGCTCCCGCCTCGCACGGGGTGCCGGGCTATCCGGGGCGGGCCGCCTTCCGGCCCGGCGCCGAGAACGCGTACGTCACCCGGCTGGGGCGGCAGCTGGTGAGGAAGGGGTTCGGCCGGCACTACACCACCGGTCCGGGCCCGCGCTGGACCGAGGCGGACCGCCGCAACGTCGAGGACTTCCAGCGGGCCCAGGGCTGGCGGGGCGGTGCCGCGGACGGCCACCCGGGCCCGGAGACCTGGCGACGGCTGTTCCTGTGAGCCGGCTGCCGAGCCCGCTTCGGTGAGCCGGCCCCAAGGCACTGTCCGATGTGACGCATCTGGCGCGGAGGCTGGAGGCACGCATGACCACGACCACCGACCACACCCTGGAGTCCACCCCCGAGTCCACACCGGAATCCGCACCGGAGTCCGGCCGGGACACCGGGCAGCAGACCGCGGTGACCGCCGCCGCGGCGCCCCGGTCCGCCCGGCTCATCCACACCGGGTCCACCACCGAGATCCCCGTCCATCTGCTGTTCCGCGACGACCCCGACCCGGCGGCGCCGCCGCTGCGGCCCGCGGTGGTGGGCCGCCGGGAGGGCACGGGGGAACAGGCGCGGCTGCGCCGCCCGGCCGCCGAGGGGCCGCGCCCGGAGCTGTGCGCCGACCCCGAGCTGGTGGAGCGGCCCGCCCGGGTGCTGCCGGGTGCCGCGGGCGTGGTGGCCGGGCTGTGCGGGGTGGCCGGGTGCCTGGCCACGTCCTGGTGGGCGGGGTTGCTGCCGTCGGCCGTGGCCGGTGCGTCCGGCCTCGCGTCTCCGGCGGCGGGGCTCGGCCCCGCGCAGTGGGCGGCGTACACGGGCGCGGCGGCGCTCGGGCTGTTCGGCTTCGGCGGGCTGGCCCGCGGGCGGACCGGACGCGCCTGGGTGCTCGACCTGTTCGGCCGCTACCGGGGGACCGTGCGCCGCACCGGGCTGCTCTGGGTGAACCCGCTGCTGCTGCGCCGCCGGGTCGACGTGCGGCTGCGGCACTGGCGCAGCGAGCCGATGCAGGCGGCCGGCCGCAGTGGGGTGGCGCTGCGGGTGGTGGTGCTGGTGGTGTGGCGGGTGCGGGACACCGCGCGGGCCACGCTGGGGGTCGAGGACCACGAGACCTATCTGCGCCAGTGCGTGGAGGCGGCACTGCTGCGGGTCCCCGTGAAGGAGCCGGGGGCGGGCAAGGGTGCGATGGAGGCGGCGCAGGAGGCGCTGACCCGGGCGGTGGCCCAGGACGCGGCGCCGGTGGGGATCGAGGTGTTCGCGGTGCGGCCGGTCCGGGTGGAGTACGCCCCCGAGGTGGCCGCCGCGATGCACCGCCGCCGGATCGCCGCGCTGGACGCCCAGCACCGGGCGAGCGTGCTGAACGCGGTCGTGGACTCGGTGGAGGACACCGTGACCAGGCTGACCGTGCGGGGCCTGGTCGAGCTGGACGACTACGAACGCAAGGCGCTGGTAAGGGACTTGACGGTGGCGTTCTGCGTGGGGCGGAGCCAGACGGGTCCGTGACCGGCCGGCCGAACAGGTCGGTCGATTGGTATGGACATGTTCAACCAACGGCCATACTCTGACGCTTGGTCTAGACCTAGTGCACGGCTCACTGATCTTCCCCCACACTCCAGGAGCGGCAGCATGCGCACACGGACCAAGCTGTACGCAGCCGCGGTGGGACTGGCCACGACGGGAGCCCTCGTGCTCTCCTCCGGCGGGGCCAGCGGCCACGGCTACACCGATCTGCCGATCAGCCGGCAGAAGCTCTGCCAGAACGGCACGGTCACCAACTGCGGCGACATCCAGTGGGAGCCGCAGAGCGTCGAGGGCCCCAAGGGCTTCCCCTCCGGCGGACCGGCGGACGGCCAGATCTGCTCGGGCAACAACACCCGGTTCGGCCAGCTCGACAACCCGCGCACCCCCTCGGGCGGCGCCTGGCCCACCACCAAGGTGACCGGCGGCCAGAACTACACCTTCCGGTGGCAGTTCACCGCCATGCACGCCACCACCGACTTCAAGTACTACGTCACCAAGCCGGGCTGGAACCAGAACCACAAGCTCTCCCGGTCCGACCTCAACCTCACCCCGTTCCTGACCGTGCCCTACAACGGCCAGCGCCCGCCGCAGACGCTCTCGCACAGCGGCCGGCTCCCCACCGGGCTCAGCGGCCACCATGTGATCCTCGCGGTCTGGACGATCGCCGACACCGGCAACGCGTTCTACGCCTGCTCGGACGTCGAGTTCTGACCACCGCACCCGAAGGCCACGTTCCGAGCCTTCCGTGAGCCACCGGTCCGTCCGGCGTGGGCAGGTCACCCCCGCGCCGGACGGACCGGGCCAGACGGGGCGCCGAGCGGCTGAAGGCCGCAGGGCGTGTCCGGGCATGGCAAAGGGCCTCCCGCTCCCACGAGAGGCCCTTCTGCGTGCGCCGCCAGGGACTCGAACCCCGGACCCGCTGATTAAGAGTCAGCTGCTCTAACCAACTGAGCTAGCGGCGCATGACTCACGCCGTCCGCTTCCCCGCGGGCGGCGTCGACGTAAATACTACCTGGTCCGAAAGGGTGCTCCTGACCACCACCGCAGGGGCCGGCCGACCGGGGGCTCAGATCGCCAGGGACAGCAGCACGGGGGCCGCGCTGCGGTTCAGGGTCTCGGCGGCCTGGCGCAGCCGGTGCGCGTGCTCCACGGGCAGGGACAGGGCGAGGCTCCCCACCGAGGACCCCGCGGTGATCGGCACCGCAGCGCAGACCGTGCCGACCGCGTACTCCTGCAGGTCCAGCACCGGCACGGTCGGCGGCTGCGCCGCCAGCCGGGACAGCAGCACCTTGTCGCTGGTGATGGTGCGCGAGGTGAGCCGGGCCGGACGGTACCGGGCGAGATGATCGCGCCGGCCCTGGTGGTCGAGCTGGGTGAGCAGGCTCTTGCCGACCGCCGTCGCGTGCGCGGACACCCGGAAGTCGACCCACTCGTTGACCTTCGGGGTGGCCGGGTTGTCCGCGTACTGGGTGACCTTGACCTCGCCGTCGACGTACCGGCTGAGATAGACGGCGGCGCCCACGCTGTCCCGCAGCCGGTCCAGGGTGGCCTGGAGCTTGGCGCGCAGGGCATCGTCGTGATCCTGGGCGGAGCCGAGGCGGGCGAGGGCGTCGCCGGTGACACAGCTGCCGTCGGCGAGCCGCTCGACGTAGGACTCGCGGATGAGCATCCGCAGCAGCGGGGCCAGCCGGTCCGGCCCGAGGCCGCTCTCCCGGGCGAGCTTCGCCTCGCCGATCCCGCCGCCGTGCCGCGCCACCGTCTCCAGCACCCGCAGGGCGCCCTGGACCGAGCGGTACGGCGTGGTCGGCTCCAGCCTCATCACTGCTCACCTCGCGCTGCACTCGCTTGGTCGGGGCCGCGGTCCGGTCGGCGATTCCCGTCCACGATAGCCGTCAAGGAGCAGTCCCGGAGCGGGTGTTGACGAGATTCCGGCCCTCCGCCGACGCTCCGCGCGGGGCCCTCAGCTGCGGCATCGGCCCCCTGGCACATGCCACGGGAATGTCCAGGCGCCGGACCTCGTACGTCGGTCCGGGCGCCGGGCAGAGCCCGCCATGAACGGGGCGAAAGGGCCCCGGGACGGTACGTGGTCACAGGACCGCGCTGAGGAACTCCCGGGTCCGGTCCTGCTCCGGCTCGTTGAAGATCTTGTCCGGCGAGCCGGCCTCGATGACCCGGCCCGAGTCGAACATCAGCACCTGGTCGGAGATGTCACGGGCGAAGTTCATCTCGTGGGTCACACAGAGCATGGTGATGTCGGTGGACCGGGCGATGTCGCGCAGCACGTCCAGCACGCCCGCGACCAGCTCCGGGTCCAGCGCCGAGGTCACCTCGTCCAGCAGCAGCACCTGCGGCCGCATCGCCAGCGCCCGCGCGATCGCCACCCGCTGCTGCTGACCGCCGGACAGCTGCGCCGGGTGCTTGTGGACGTGGTCGGTCAGGCCGACCATCTCCAGCAGCTCCCGGGCCCGTTCCTCGGCCGCGTCCTTGGGCATGCCGAGCACGGTGACCGGCGCCTCGGTGATGTTCCTGAGCACCGTCATGTTCGGGAACAGGTTGAACTGCTGGAACACCATCCCGATCTTCTTGCGGACCTCGCGGACCTGCTTCTCGGGCGCCGGGAACAGCTGCTGCCCGTCCACGGTGATCGTGCCCTCGTCGGGCTTCAGCAGCGTCATCAGCAGCCGCAGGATCGTGGTCTTGCCGGAACCGGACGGGCCGATCAGCGTCACGTGCTTGCCGGCGTCGACCGAGAAGTCCAGGTTGTCCAGGACCGTGTGGTTGCCGAACCGCTTGGTGACCCGCTCCAGCCGGATCAGCTCACCGGTGGAGCGCGGGGTCTCGGGCTTCTTCTCGAACGGGGCGTGAGTATCAGTGGACAAGGCGTCGCTCCAGGGCTCGCAGGGCAAGGGAGGCCAGGTAGGAGATGACGATGAAGGCCACGCCGATCACCGTCAGGGGCTCGGTGAACTGGAAGTTCTGCTGGGCGAACAGCCGCGCCTGGCCGAGCATCTCCAGCACGGTGATGGCCATCAGCATCGGGGTGTCCTTCAGCATCGAGATCACGTAGTTGCCGAGCGCGGGCACCACCCGGCGCACGGCCTGCGGAAGGATCACCACGGTCCACGTCCGGCGCAGCGGCAGGTTCAGCGCCGTCGCCGCCTCCCACTGGCCCACCGGCACGGCCTCGATACCGGCGCGGTAGACCTGCATCGTGTACGTCGAGTAGTGCAGCCCGATGGCGAAGACACCGGTGGTCAGCGCCGAGAAGGTGATCTCCCACTCGGGCAGCACGTAGAAGAGGAAGAACAGCTGCACCAGCAGCGGGGTGTTGCGGACGAACTCCGTGAAGGCGCCGACCGGCCAGGTCACCCAGCGCGTCGGCGCCCGCATCAGCAGCGCCCACACCAGGCCCAGCGCGAAGGAGATCAACGAGCCGAGCACCAGGATCTGCAGGGTGACCAGCAGACCGTCCCAGAAGTACGGCATGAAATCGGCGACCGCGCCCCAGTCCCACGTCATGCGACACCACTTCCCTCGGGCACGCGCTCGGCGGCGGCCTGCTTCTGCGGCGCCTTGCCGACGCCGGCCTTCAGCTTCCTCTCCAGCCCGCGCATCGACCGGGTGAGCAGGAAGGCGATCACGAAGTAGATGAGCAGGACGTAGGTGTAGATCTCCGCGCTCTCCTGCAGCGCCAGGCGCACCAGGTTGGCGCTGAACGCCAGGTCGCCCATGCCCATGATCGACACCAGGGCGGTGCCCTTGAGCAGCTCGATCAGCAGGTTGGAGAACGGCGGGATCATCTCCGGCACCGCCTGCGGCAGCAGGATCAGCTTCATCCGCTGCCAGGGCGTGAAGCTCAGGGCGATGCCGCCCTCACGCTGGGCCGGGTCCACGGCGGCGAGGGCACCGCGCACGATCTCCGAGCCGTACGCCCCGTAGGTCAGGCCGAGGGCCAGGGTGCCCGCCCACAGCGGCACCAGCTGCCAGCCGAAGGCCGGGGGCAGCACGAAGAACACCCAGAAGATCATCACCAGCGCGGAGGTGCCGCGGAACACCTCGGTGTAGAAGCCCGCGAGGAAGCGGACGATCCACAGGCGGTGGGTGCGGGCGATGCCGACCACGAACGACACCGCGGTGGCGAGCAGCCCGCTGAGCACGAGCAGCTGGACCGTGACCCAGACGCCCTCGAGTACGCGTATCCACAGTCCAGAGGTCATCCGCCACAGAGCTCCTTCGCGGTCAGATCCGTCATCTCCGCCTCGGTGAACCCGAACGGCTTGAGGATGCGGAGCAGCTCACCGCTCTCCTTGAGCTTGTGCAGCTCGGCGTTGAAGGCGTCCCGCAGCTTGGTCTCCGTCGGGCGGAACGCGAACGCGCCGCCGTCGACATGCGGCTTGCCGTCGACGATCGGCTTGAACGGCTCGGTGGCCTCGGCCTTGCTGGACTTCTTCACCACCTCGCGGGTGGTCAGCGCGGTGCCGGCGAAGACGTCGACGCGTCCCGCCTCCACGGCGTTCAGCCCGGCCACCTGGTCCGGGACGATCAGGATGTCGCTCTCCTTGTAGCCGGCCTCGACGGCGTATGCGATCTCCGCGTAGCCGGTGCCGGTGGCGAACTTCGCCTTCTTCTCCACGACGTCCCGGTAGTTGTGCAGCCCTTTCGGGTTGCCCTTGCGGACGATGAAGGAATCGAGCATCTGGTAATCGGGGTCGGAGAAGATGACCTGCTCGCAGCGCTCGGGATTGACGTACATACCGGCGGCGACGACATCGAACTGCTGGGAGTTCAGGCCCGGAATGAGCGAGCCGAACTCGGTCGGCACGGGCTGTACCCGGTCCACGCCGAGGCGTTTGAAAATGACCTTGGCCAGCTCCGGCGCCTCACCGGTCAGCTCGCCGTCGTTGTCGATGTAGCCGAATGGTATTTCCCCGGCGATTCCGAGCCGCGCGACACCCGCGGCCCTGAGGCGCTCCAGCAGATCTCCTCCGTCGGCGGCCGCCTCGGTGGGCACGCGCGAGCAGCCCGCCGCGCCCAGCGCGCCGAGCGCCGCGACCCCCGCGAGCAGCGACCGGCGCGAGGGCCCTGATGAACGTGAGAAGCGTGATGAGGATGCGCTTCGTCTCAGTGGTTGTCCCAGTGGTGGAGCCATGGCGGCGCAGCTACCCGATGCGATGCGAGTTATTCCGGCCAATTTCGGCCCCGATCGGCGGTGGGGCGGTCTTGACCGGCACGGGACCATGGGACGCATGGCTGACCGATACATCGAGATCTCGCTGGTCAAGCGGGGAATCACCGGGACCGCGCGTCTGCTCGACGACCGGGCGCCGATCACCTGCGCGGCCGTCTGGAATTCCCTGCCCCTGTCCGGCGACGTCTACCACGCCAAGTACGCACGCAACGAGATCTACGCCCTTTTCCCGCCGTTCGCGGAATCGGAGCCACCCCTGGAAAACCCGACAGTCACCCCTATCCCGGGAGATCTCTGCTATTTCTCCTTCGCGGGCGCCGAGCTGGGCACCAAGGCCTACGGCTACGACCGGGAGGTCCGGCCGGGGACGACGGTGGTGGACCTCGCCCTGTTCTACGAGCGGAACAACCTGCTGCTGAACGGCGACGTCGGCTGGGTGCCCGGCATCGTCTGGGGGCAGGTGACGGAGGGGCTGCCGGAGCTGGCCGAGGCCTGCAACGACCTGTGGCGCACCGGCGCGGCGGGGGAGACGCTCAGCTTCCGCCGGGCCTGACCGGGGCGGCCACCCCCGCCTCGTACAGCGTGTGGGCGGCCCGCAGCACCAGCGCGTCCTGGTGGCGGGCGGCCACCAGCTGAAGCCCGATGGGCAGGCCGTCGGCATCCGTGCCGACCGGCACGGTCGCCGCGGGCTGCTGCGTCATGTTGAACGGGTAGGTGAACGGGGTCCAGCCGGTCCAGCGCCGGTGCCCGGAGCCCTTCGGCGCCTCCACGCCCGCCTCGAACGCCGTGATGGGCAGGGTCGGCGTGACCAGCAGGTCGTAGGTGTCGTGGAAGCGGCCCATCCGCCTGCCCAGGTCCATCCGGACGTCCACCGCGGCCAGGTAGTCCAGGGCCGAGTAGCGTGCGCCCTCCGCGCAGATCTCGCGCAGCCCGGGGTCGAGCAGCTCCCGCTGGTAGCGGGTGAGGTGCTGCACCACCCGGGCGGCCCCCGCGAACCACAGGGTGTGGAAGGCCTTCACCGGCTCGCTGAAGTCCGGGTCGGTCTCCTCCACGTACGCGCCGAGCTGCGCCAGCCGCTCCACCGCCCGCCGCACCGCCGTCGCCACGGCCGGCTGCACCGCCACCTGGCCGCCCAGCGACGGCGAGTACGCCACCCGCAGCCCGCGCACCCCGCCGGCCAGTTGCTCGGTGAACGAGCCCGGCGCCGGGCCCAGCGCCGACCAGTCCCGCGAGTCCGGCCGGGCGATCACGTCCAGCAGCAGCGCCGCGTCCGCCGCGTCCAGGGTCATCGGCCCGACATGGGCGAGCGTGCCGAAGGCGCTCGCCGGATACAGCGGCACCCTCCCGTACGTCGGCTTCAGCGCGAAGATCCCGCAGAAGGCGGCCGGGATGCGGACGCTGCCGCCGCCGTCGGTGCCGAGCGCCAGCGGCCCCGCGCCCCGGACCACGGCCGCCGCGGCGCCGCCGCTGGAGCCGCCCGGGGTGCGCGCCGGGTCGTGCGGGTTGCGGGTGATCCCGCTGAGCGGGGAGTCGGTGACGCCCTTCCAGCCGAACTCGGGGGTGGTGGTCTTGCCGAGGAACACCGCGCCGTGCTCCCGCAGCCGGGCCACCGACGGGGCGTCCTCGTCCCAGCGGCCCTCCGGGTCGACGGTCAGCGAGCCCTTCAGGGTGGGATGGCCGGCCAGCAGCAGGATGTCCTTCACCGTCACCGGCACCCCGTCGAGCAGGCCGCCCGGCTCGCCGCGCCGCCACCGCTCCTCGGCGGCCCGGGCCTGCTCCAGAGCCTCCTCGGCGGTGATGCGCACGAACGCGTTCAGCTCCGGCTGGATCTCCTCGGCCCGGCGCAGCGCGGCCCGGGTGGCCTCCACGGGGCCGAACTGGCCCCGGCGGTAGCCGTCCAGCAGTTCCACGGCGGTCAGCTCGGTGAGCTCGGTCATCCACCCTCCAGGGATCGTCAGTGTCCGGGTACATACCCACGCTGCTTGTCGACCACGTTCACCAGGGGCTGTCCGGCCTCCCAGCGTTCGTACAACTGGATGAACTGCTGTGCGAGTTCGTCGCGCCAGCCGACCGTGTCCCCGCTCATGTGCGGCGACACGATCAGGCCGGGCACCTCCCACAGCGGGCTCGCCGGGTCCAGGGGCTCCGAGGTGAAGACGTCGAGGGCGGCGGCCGTGATCCAGCGCCGGCGCAGCGCCTCGGCGAGCGCCTCCTCGACCACCAGGGGGCCGCGGCCGACGTTGATGAAGCAGGCGGAGGGCTGCATCACGCCGAAGCGGTGCGCGTCGAACATGCCGCGGGTCTGCTCGGTCAGCGGCGCGGCGGCGATCACCCAGTCCGCGCGGGCGATCAGCCGGTCCAGGTCCTCCGGGCCGTGCACCCCGGCCCGCCGGGTGCGGCCGACCAGCGCGGTGGTGACGTCCAGCGCCTTCAGCGTCCGGTCGATCGCCCGCCCGATCGGCCCCGAGCCGACCACCACCGCCCGGGTCCCGGCGACCTTGCGCGACTCCCGGTGCCGCCAGGTCCGCTCCCACTGGAACTCCAGCGTGCGCGGCAGGTCCTTGGCCAGCGCGAGCACCAGGGCGGCGACGTACTCGGCGATCGGCTGGTCGAAGACCCCGCGCGCATTGGTGACCACCGTGTCGGAGGCGGCCAGCTCCGGGCACATCAGATGGTCCACGCCGGCGCTGGCGGTGTGCACCCAGCGCGGGCGGGGCCCGTCGCCGGGCCAGGCCTTGCGCACGGCGTGCGAGGTGAAGTCCCACACCAGCAGCACATCGGCGTGCGGCAGCCGCTCGGCGAGCGTGGACTCGTCGGCGTGCTCGATCCGCACCCGGCCGGTGAGCCGGCCGAGCCGGGGCGGCGGCTCGGCGTCCAGGACGAGCAGTACGGGGGTGGTCATGGGCCGCCGTTTCTCCGCGTGGACCGGTTGCCTTCCCGGGTTGTTCCGGGCGTCTGAGATGCGCGGATTGACCACGCTCGCACCCGAACCTACCGTCGTCAACACGGGCGTTTCGGCGAACCGTTGTATGGCTCTTCGCGTGCTCTCCTTCCAGCGTGAGGCCGGTGCTGTCATGGACGTCTCCTTTCTCGGTGGACCGGGCCCGCAGCGCGGGGTCGGGGTGGTCGCCCCCTTCGACTTCGCGCTGGACCGCGAGCTGTGGCGCTGGGTGCCCGACGAGGTGTCCCTGCATCTGACCCGCACCCCCTACGTGCCGGTCGAGGTGAGCCTGGACCTGGCGCGGATGATCAGCGAGCACGAGACTCTCGGCGACGCGGTGCGCACCCTCACCGCGGTGGCGCCCGAGGTCGTCGCCTACGCCTGCACCTCCGGCAGCTTCGTCGGCGGCGTGGTGGGCGAGCGGGCCATGTGCGAGGCGATGAGCAGGGCCGGATCGGTCCCGGCGATCACCACCTCCGGCGCGCTGCTGGAGGCGCTGGTGGAGCTGGACGTGCGCCGGGTGGCGCTGGTGACGCCGTACACGGTGTCGGTGACGAGGGTGCTGGAGAGCTATGTCGCGCAGGCGGGCGTCACGGTCACCGGCTGCGCCTACATGAGCCTGACCCGCCACATCTGGAAGGTCACCTATCGCGAGGTGGTCGACATGGCCCGGCGGGCGGCGGTGCGCGGCCGGCTCGGCGCGGCCGACGCGCTCTTCCTGTCCTGCACCAACCTGCCGACCTACGACGTGATCCCGCAGCTCGAGGCGGAACTACGCATACCGGTCATCTCGGCCAACCAGGTGACCATGTGGGCGGCGCTGCGCCGGCTGGGTACCCCCGCGGTGGGACCGTATCAGGCGCTGATCGACGAGTCGGCGCGCTCCAAACCCGCACTGCCGGACCCGCGGCCGGGCTCCGTGGTGCAGAACGCGCAGAACGTGCAGGACGCGCGACCCGCGCAGGGCCTTACCGACAGGTCGGACGAGAAGCAGCAGGAAGGCTGGACATGACCGCACTGGGCATCCTCTACCCGGGCCACTCCGCCGAGGACGACTATCCGCGCATCGAGCAGCTTCTGGGCAGCGACGTACGGGTGGACGTCGTGCACACCGACATCGGCGAGGACGCGCACCGGGTGGACGCGCTGCGGGAGATGGGCTCGGCCGAGCGGCTGGCGGCCGGGGTCGGGGAACTGCGGCGCGCGGGCGCCGACACGGTGGTGTGGGCCTGCACCTCCGGCAGCTTCGTGCTCGGCTGGGAGGGGGCGCACGAGCAGGTCCGCTCGCTTGCCCTGGCGGCGGGGATGCCGGCCTCCTCCACGTCCTTCGCCTTCGTCAACGCGGCCCGGGAGATCGAGGTGCGCCGGGTCGCCGTCGGCGCCACCTACCCCGACGACGTGGCCGGGCTGTTCGCGGACTTCCTGCGGGCCGGCGGTCTGGAGGTGACCGGCGTGCGCAGCTCCGGGATCATCACGGCCGCCGAGGTCGGCACCTGGGGCGAGGAGGAGGTGTTCGCGCTGGCCCGCGCCGCCGACCAGCCCGACGCCGAGGCCCTGCTGCTGCCGGACACCGCCCTGCACACCGTCGCCCACATCCCGGCCCTGGAGAAGGAGCTCGGCAAGCCGGTGCTCACCGCCAACCAGGTCACCGTCTGGGAGGGCCTGCGCCTGGCCGACCGCCGGGTCAACGCGCCGTCGCTGGGCTCGCTGTTCACCAGGGAGCCGATCGTCCAGGTGTGAGGCGTCCGCGGTCCGCGGGTGAGAGGCCCGCGCGGCTCACTTCGCGCGGACGCGTACGGCAGACTTCGCGTGGACGCGTACGGCTCACTGCATGTGGACGCGTACGGCTCACTTGGCGTGGATGATCTGGATCAGGTTGCCGCAGGTGTCGTCCAGGACGGCGGTGGTGATCTGGCCCATCTCCAGGGGCTCCTGGGTGAAGGCCACCCCGAGGGAGCGCAGCCGCTCGTACTCGGCCCGGACGTCGTCCACGGCGAAGGAGGCGGCCGGGATGCCGTCCTGGACCAGGGCCGACTTGTACGGCGCCACCGCCGGGTGGACGGACGGCTCCAGCAGCAGCTCGGTGCCGTCCGGCTCCTCGGGGGAGACCACGGTCAGCCAGCGGTGGTCGCCCATCGGCACGTCGTGCTTCTTCACGAAGCCCAGCACATCGGTGTAGAAGCGCAGCGCCTTCTCCTGGTCGTCGACGAAGACGCTGGTCAGGTGGATCCTCATGGTCTGCCCTCATCGGGGTCGGGCCGGAGCCATCGGGTGACGATGTGCTCCAGGGGTGCGGTGTTCAGATCGTGGAACTTGTAGCGGCCCTGGCGGCGGGTGCGGACGAGATCCGCGGCCTCCAGGACGGCGAGGTGCTGGCTGATCGCCTGGCGGGACAGCCCCAGCCCGTGCTTGGTCACCAGCCGCGTGCAGATCTCGAACAGCGTCTGGCCGTCGCGCTCCACCAGCTCGTCGAGAATGCGCCGACGGGTGGGATCGGCCAGTGCCTTGAACACATCCTCCGCCATGCCGGACAGGATATGCAAGTATTGACTTGCCTGTCACGGGGAAGAGCCCTGGGGAGGGAGGCTCCCGGGCCGGCCCGACGCCCTCTTGCGCGGACGCGGGACAATGGACGGTGGCCCACTTGCCAGAGGGTCGATCGCGACGCACGAGAAGGAGAAGACATGGCGGAGCACGCGCCGCGTCGGGACCAGCCGCGGCTACGCCCCGCGCCCCTGCTCTTCGAGCCCGCGGAGGCGGCCTCCGACCCGGAGCACTTCTTCGACCTGGAGTCGATCGACGATCCGCGCATACTGCTGGAGCGGGCCACGGAGCTGACGCTCGCGTTCCGGGCGGCGGCGGACCGGGCGGCGGAGTTCCAGGCGATGGCGGCCGCCCAGCTCGCCGACCCCCGCCGCTTCGACCGGCTGACGACGGCGGACATCGCCGAACGCGCCGAGTGGACCGAGGACTACGCGAGGCGGATGGTCGAGTTCGGCCGGGATCTGCTGCGCGGCGGCGAGGGACACGGCTTCGCCGACCCCGTGTAGCGGCCCCGCACGGCGGGTGCCGACGGCTCGTGGTCGAACGCGCGTGGCATATGCCGGGCGGGCACGATACTCCCCGTCCGCCCCCGCTGTCCCGGTTTCCGGCAACCATCGGCGACCGTGCGCTCACCACCGGTAGATCTGGACGTCATGAGCAGCGCACGGAACGCCCCCGACGTCAGCGGTGTCACCCCGGACGGCGCCGCCTGGCTGGCCTCGGCAGGAACGTATCCCCGCAGCACGCTCTCGTACTGGCGGGAGCGGCCGGACGCTCCGGTGGTGCTGCCCTGCGGGGTCGCCTTCGACGTGGTCAGCACCCCCGCGATCTTCGGGCGCCGGATGCTGGACCGGATGTGGGAGGAGGGGCCGGGCTCCGGCCCGGTCGCGCAGTTCCGCGGCCGCATGCTGCTGTTCGCCGCGGCCGGCACCGCCCGGCGGCTCCCGGCGCTGCTGGAGTGGGAGGAGTGGGGTTCCGGCGGCAGGTCCCGGGGCCGCGCCGATGCGGTGCCCCCGCTGCTGTGCCACGGCACCGGCGACGCGGTGACCGTCCCGGCCCCCGTCGGCCCGGTGCCCGGGGAGCGCTCCGGATCGCGCTGGCTGGTGGCCCCGGACACGCGTCACCCCTGGCTGCCGGGCCCGGAGGTGCTGCTGTGGGCGGCCGTGCGGGCGGCCCGTGCGGCGGTGCGGATATCGATTTTTCCTCCCCTGGACCAGGGTGCTAATGTCTACGACGTCAGCAGGCGCCGCTAGCTCAGTTGGTTAGAGCAGCTGACTCTTAATCAGCGGGTCCGGGGTTCGAGTCCCTGGCGGCGCACGACACGAGGAAGGCCCTCCGCGAGAGCGGAGGGTCTTCCTCGTTCCCGGGATCCCTGACCCGTTGTGCCCGAGATCGGCCTCGCGGCTGCCGGGCCGGATCACCCGGTGGTGATCTTCACCGTCCAGGCCCCCGAGGCCGTACGCTCCTCCACCTCCACCCGCACGTTCTCGTCCGGCACCGTGAAGCTCTCGCCGAGGGCGACCGGGGCGTCCGCCAGCGGCGGGTAGACCGAGTCCTCCCAGCAGGCCTCCGTCCCCGGGTGGGCGTCGATCACCTCGATGGGGCCGCTGCCGGACCGGGTGCCGCTGGTCACCCGGTAGACCAGCACCCCCTCCCGGCAGGCCGCCGCGTCGTTGCCGACCGGGCCGCGCGCCTCGAAGGCGAGCGCGCTGTCCGGGCCGGTGCGCACCACCGCGAGCTTCACCCCCCGCCCGAGCCCGAAGGACGGCGCCCCGGCGGCGCCCGTCACCGGCACCCCGGGCCCCGCGCCCAGCGGCTCCAGCGTCAGCCGCACCGGACCGCCGCCGCGCACGCACCGCACCTGGCGCGGCTCCAGCCAGCCCAGCTTCCACTTGTGCCAGGCGAACAGGTCGGGGGCGAGCGCGAACTGGCTGCCCATCAGGTCCCAGTCGCCGACATGGGTGTCCCAGTCGCCCTTGCCGTCCACCGGCCGGTTGTAGAGGTCGGGCAGGTCGAAGACATGGCCGGTCTCGTGGGCGAGGACCAGCCGGTCCGGGGGATGGTTCTCGAACACGGTGACGAAGCGGCGGATGTCCCGGCCGTCGGCCCGCAGCGGGGAGTCCAGATTGACGACCTTGGTGGCGTCGGAGTCCACACCCGGCGCGTCCGGGTCGGCGACGAAGTACACGATGTCGTACCGCGAGAAGTCCACGTGCGCGTCGGATGCCGTGAGCGCGTCCCGCAGATAGGCCGCCCGGTGGGAGACCGTCCAGTCGCGCTGTATGGCGTATGCCGTGGACGGGCGCGGCATACGGATCCACTGGCGCAGCGGGTGCGGGCGCAGGGTGAACTTGCCGTAGGAGGAGCGCCGGAAGAAGTCGCTGGTGGAGGGGAAATGGTCGGCGGCCAGCTCGGCGGGCGTGGTCAGCGGGTGGGAGTCCGGGAACGACAGGAACACCATCACGGCGTCCAGCTCGCGGCGGGGCCGGGGGTAGGCGGCGTTCCAGGTGTCCAGGCCCTCCGAGTGGTGCGCCTCGGTCCTGGTCAGGGTGCACGCGGCGGTGGAGAAGGGTTCGTCGTCGACCGAGGGGGCGGTGACGAGCGAGGTCGCCGCGAGCGCGGACATGGTGGTGCACATCGCGGCCGTGGTGCGCAGCCGGGGCCGGGCGGTGGCCGTCAGTCGCCCGGCCGGCCGAGTCCGTCCACCCAGTCGGCCCAATCCCCTCAGAGCCTCGCGGCCGAGTCCTCTCAGGGGGAGCTGACGCGGCACGGGGACCTCCGGGGGACGGCTCACGGGACACCGCACCCAGATTGGGAGGATTTGTCGTACTGCGCCCTGTTCGGCTGGGCCGCTCGGGTGAGGAGTGCGTCCGTCCGTGCGTTCCGACACCCCCGAACCACTCACGGAACGTCACAAGTGGTCGGAGGCCCGAAGAACGCTTCCAACTGCGGGCAGAAACGCTCTGGCAGAGATGCGGGACCGTCCCCGAGACGGGACAGTGGCTGGAAGGCCCCTGGGCCAGCCTCTATGATCGGCACACTTTCCTGAGACTTTCCTGCACGGACAGCGATCGAGTGCACTGCGGGAGCGAGCGGTGAGCGGAACGTCCGAAGGGCCGGCGCCCGCACATCTCGACCGGCCGGTCGTCACAGAGAGTGAGATTGTCACGTCTCCCGGTACCGAATCCACGCCGCAGCCGGCAGCCCTGGCCGCCCCGTCCGACCCGTTGACCGGGCCGGACCCGGAGGCCGGGCCGCCCTACCACTCCGTCTTCACGGCCGCCCCGCTCGCCATGGCCGTCGTCGACCGCGAGGGCATGGTCGTCAGCGCCAACGGCACCCTCGCCGCCCTGCTGGGCAGCGACCCGGACAGCCTCACCGGGGCCGTCGCCGCCGACCTGGTGGACCTGTCCTCCGACGCCCGCACCTGGCACGCCTACCTCGAGGTGCTGCGCGGCCGGCAGGCGAAGCTGCGCTGCACGCGCCGGCTCAAGCACCCCGAGGGCCACTCGGTGTGGGTGCAGGTCACCGTCACCCCGCTGCCCGAGGCGGACGGTCCCCTCCTGCTCTCGGTCACCGACATCAGCTCCCGCCGCGAACTCCAGGCCAGGCTGCGGCACTTGCAGATGCACGACCCGGTGACCCGGCTGCCCAACCGCACCCTGTTCTTCGAACGCCTCACCGCCGCGCTGGAGGCCGAGTCCTACGAGCAGAGCGGCACCGGCCGGATCGGCCTGTGCTACCTCGACCTCGACGGGTTCAAGGCCGTCAACGACACCCTCGGCCACCGCGTCGGCGACCGGCTGCTGTCCGCCGTCGCCGAACGCCTCGTCCGCTGCGCCGAGGAGGCCGGGCGGGCCCGGGCGACCAGGGCCGGCACCCCGCTGGTGGCGCGGCTCGGCGGCGACGAGTTCGCGCTGCTGGTGGAGGACACCACCGGCACCGAGCAGGTCGCCGACCTCGCCGAGTCGCTGCTCGCCGCCATCCAGGAGCCGTACGACCTGGCCGGGCAGCGGCTGTCGGTGTCGGCGTCCATCGGCGTGGTCGAACGCCATGCGGCCGGCACCACCCCCACCGCGCTGATGCAGGCCGCCGACACCACGCTCTACTGGGCCAAGGCCGACGGCAAGGCCCGCTGGACGCTGTTCGACCCCGAGCGCAACGCCCACCGCATGACCCGGCAGGCCCTCGCCTCCACCCTCCGGCCCGCCATCGAGCGGGGCGAGTTCGCGCTGGAGTACCAGCCGCTGGTCGGCATGGAGGACGACCGGGTGCACGGCGTGGAGGCGCTGATCCGCTGGAACCACCCGCAGTTCGGCACCCTGACGCCGAATCGGTTCATCGGACTGGCGGAGGAGGACGGCTCGATCGTCCCGCTGGGCCGCTGGGTGCTGCGCACCGCCTGCCGCCAGGCCCGTCGCTGGCAGGTGGAGCACCCCGACGAGCCGCCGATCTTCGTGAGCGTCAATGTGGCGGTGCGCCAGGTGTGGGACTCGGACCTGGTGACGGACGTCGCGGAGACCCTGGAGGAGACGGGCCTCCCGCCGCATCTGCTCCAGCTGGAACTCACCGAGTCGGCCGTCATGGGCTCGGCGGGCCGCCCGCTGCAGGCGCTCAAGGCGCTCAGCGACATGGGCGTGCGCATCGCCATCGACGACTTCGGCACCGGCTACTCCAACCTGGCCTACCTCAGCCGCCTGCCGGTGTCCGTCCTCAAGCTCGACGGCTCCTTCGTCCGCGGCTTCCAGTACGAGGAGCGTGCCGCCGCATCGCCGAACCCGGCGGACGAGGTCATCGTCGAGGCGATGGTCCAACTCGCCCACCGGCTGGGCCTGACGGTCACCGCCGAGTGCGTGGAGACCTCGGCCCAGGCCACCCGCCTGCGCCGCATCGGCTGCGACACCGGCCAGGGCTGGCTCTACTCCCGGCCGGTGCCGCCGGATCGTATCTCCGAGCTGCTGGACAGCCCCGAGGCCTGGGTCCAGGCGGGCGCGGGCAAGTCCTAGCCCCCCGGCCATCAGTTGGCCGTGGACGACGATGCTCAGCCGGCCGGGAAACCGTACGCGTCCGCGATCAGCTCATAGCTGCGCAGCCGCGCCTCACCGCTGTGGGCGTTGGCGGTGAGCATCAACTCGTCGGCGCCGGTGCGCTTCTGCAGCTCGTCCAGACCGGCACGGACCTCGTCCGGGGTGCCGTGCACCACGTTGGCGTTCCAGGAGTCGACGAACTCCCGCTCCATGGGCGAGAAGGGGTACGCCTCGGCCTCCTCCGGGGTCGGCACCAGGCCCGGCCGTCCGGTCCGCAGCCGCACCATGCTGAGCGCGGCGGCCCGCACCTGCCGGCGGGCCTCCTTCTCCTCGTCGGCGGCGAGCGCGGCGACCCCGATGAGAGCGTAGGGCCGGTCCAGGACGGCGCTGGGCCGGAAGGACTCGCGGTAGAGGTCGAGCGCGGGGATGGTGTTCCGCGCGGAGAAGTGGTGCGCGAAGGCGAAGGGCAGCCCGAGCATCCCGGCCAGCCGGGCGCTGAAGCCGGAGGAGCCCAGCAGCCAGATCGGCGGCCGGTGCGGCGACTGCACACCGCCCGGGGAGGTCCCCTGGACCGGCCCCGGCACGGCGTGGATGCGCCGGTAGGGGTGCCCGTCGGGGAAGTCGTCGTCCAGGAACCGGGTCAGCTCCGCGAGCTGCTCCGGGAAGTCGTCGGCGCCCTCGTTCAGGTGGTCGGTGCGGCGCAGGGCCGCCGCGGTCGCCCCGTCCGTCCCCGGAGCGCGGCCGAGCCCCAGATCGATCCGGCCCGGCGCCATGGCCTCCAGCGTGCCGAACTGCTCGGCGATCACCAGGGGCGCGTGATTGGGCAGCATCACACCGCCCGAGCCGAGCCGGATGCGGTCGGTGTGGGCGGCGAGGTGGGCGAGGATCACGGCCGGGGAGGAGGAGGCGACGCCCGGCATGGAGTGGTGCTCGGCGACCCAGTACCGGTGATAGCCGCGGGACTCGGTGAGCCGGGCCAGAGCCACGCTGGTGCGCAGCGCGTCGCTCGCGGTGCGCCCGGCGCCGACCGTGACCAGGTCGAGGACGGAGAGGGGCACGGGGGCGGTGCCGCGTGCGGTGCCCCGGATCTCGTCGCCTGTCTCGTCGTCTGCGGTCACGGTGGGGTGCCTCCTGTCGTACTGGGCCGTACTTGGGCGTGCTGTGCTGCGCGGTGCAGCGCTGCGCTGTGCCCTAACAGGAGACGGTCTCCGGTTATTCCGTGCGGGTGCCTTGCGGGAGGAGCGGGCCGCCGGCGGCGCAGGCTGCCCTGGTCCGCCTGGCGCTCAGGCCACTGGGGGACGGGACCATCACCGCCCGCGCGCTGCTGGCCCTGTGAGCAGCAGCCCGCGTCCCGGTCGCTCCGGGGCGCGGGCCGTGCGGGGACGTGAGCGGCTCCGCGACCTGCGTGTCCCGTGCTCAGGTGCGGCGGGGGGACGACCGCCAGTACTGGCGGTTCTTCTCGTCGCGTACGGTCACGCCGAGGCGCTTGAGCTCCTCGCGGAGTTCGCGGGCGTCGTCGGTGTCGTCTCGTTTGCGGGCGCCGGCGCGGGCCTTGAGGAGGGCGTCGGCGCCCGTGCCGTGTCATCGGCCGATGGTCTACGGGAGTGCGACTTTGGTCGCGGCCTGGGGGCCGTCTGCAGGGGGTTTACGGCGTCCAGTCCACGTGGTGGCCGGCCAGGTGCGCCAGGACCGCGTGGTTCGCCTCCCAGCCGTCCGGGAACTTCACCACGGTGCCGAGCTGCACCGGTTCGGTGGACGGGTAGTCGTCCAGCAGCTCGGTCACGCCGTCCCGGCAGACCACGATGCAGGCGTGCCGGTGGCGGGAGGTCAGCACGCACAGGCGGCCGGTCTCCAGGTGGAACGCGGTGGCGTCGGGGCGGCCCGACAGCGGGTGCAGGACGACCGTGACGTCGTACTCGCGGCCCTGGAGCCGGTTCGCCGTGTCGACGGTGACCTCCGTGACGCCCAGGCGCGCCAGCGCCGCGCGCACCGCCGCCGCCTGGTCTCGGTGGGCCGTGCCGACGGCGATGCGGTCGGCGGTCAACGGGGCGGCATCGGGGGAGCGTTCGGAGATGGCCGCTCCCTCGCGGTCCAGCAGCCGGCGGACGACCGCGGCCACGGCCCCGACCGCCTCCGGGTCGGTGCGCGGGGTGTGGGCGGCGGGGAGCCGCAGCAGCCCCCAGCCGGTCTCCGCGGCCTCGTCGATCACCCGGTCCGGGGCCGAACCGTCGGACGGGACGGCGAAGGTGAGCCGGCGGTCGTCCGGGCCGGTGCCGCTGCGGAACGGCGTGTACGGGTAGAAGGCGTCGGACACCAGCGGGGCCGCCGAGGCGGGCAGCCGCCAGGAGACCGGCAGCCGGTGCTGCGGAAGATCGGGGTTGTGCGCCAGCAGCGTGGTGACGGCGGAGGCCGAGGGGTCGTACGACAGGCCCGCCCACTGCTCGCTGCCGACGATGGCGAACGGGTCCAGCTGGCCCGGGTCGCCGACGAACAGCGCCCGTTCGAACAGCCCCGCCACGGCCAGCAGCGCGTCCGAGCGCATCTGGTACGCCTCGTCGACGATGGCGTGCCGCCAGGGCTCGACGCCCTTGACGTGCGCCCACTTCGCCGCGGTCGACAGCACCACGTCCAGGCCGGCCAGGTCCGCCGCCTTCGCCGAGGTGCGGACGTTCGGCAGGTCGTCGAGCGCCTTGTCGTAGGGGTCGGAGTCGCTGCTGTGCAGGCGGCCCACCGGCAGGTCCGGGTTCTTCTCCGCGAGCCGCAGCACCAGGTCGTCCACCTGCGCGTTGGTCTGCGCCACCACCATCAGCGGGCGGCCCGCCGCGGCCAGTTCCAGCGCGGCGCGCACCACCAGCGTGGACTTGCCGGCGCCGGGCGGGGAGTCGACGACCACACCGCGCGCGGAGCCGTGCAGCGTGTCGCGCAGGATCGCCTCGGTGGCGAGCGCGGCGGCGGCGCCCGGGTCGGCCACGTCGCGCATGACCTCAGCGGTCACAGGATGTCCTCCTCCGTCACCGGGTCGGCGGGCTCGGCCACCGGCTCCTCACCGGGCGGGCCGCCATGGGTCCAGGGCGTCTCCTCCGGGTCGGGGAGCTTGGCGCCGCCGCGCGGTTCGTGCTCGAAGAGCGTGAAGCAGAGCCGGTCGCCCTTCTCCGGCACCGACCCCGGCTCGGGCTCGCGGGCGCGTCCCATCCGGTCCAGCACGCGCAGCACCAGCACGCCGCCGTCCTCCTCGCGCGCCACCAGCTCCGCCGTCTGCGGCTTGCCGTTCGACGAGCGGTACACCCGCGCGCCCTCGGCCAGATGCGGGCGGTCGTCCGTGCGGACGGTCACCAGCGGGCGGGGACTGGGGCGTTTGCTCTCGGTCCAGGTCATCACCACATCGGTGACCTCGCCCGCGAACGCCTCCCCCGACAGCCGGCGGGCCGCCATCACCAGCGGGTCGTCCAGCGCCTCCTGGGCCTCCAGACGGGCCTGCTCACGCTCCCGGGTGGCGAGCTTGGTCGCCGCGGTCACCGCGTCGTCCCGGCGCGGCTGCGGCGGCTCACCGGCCAGCACCCGCTCCCGGTGGCCGGTGTACGACCAGCGGTCCCGGGTCCACCGCTCGGCCACATGCGCGCCCTCGGGCAGCTCCCGCAGCAAATCCAGGCCCTGCCACACCGCCCGCCAGGGGGGCAGCGTACGGCTCTCCACCAGGTCGCGGATGCGCCGTTCGGCGGCGGTGAGGTCGCCGAGCCGGGCGTCGGCCTCGATGCCGTCCTCGGCCGCGGCGAGCGCGGAACGCGCCCGGTCGTAGGCCTCGATGGCCGGGGCGAGCAGCTTGTTGTCGAACGCCGGGTCGGTGGCTGGGCCGGCGGGCGGGTGCAGCAGCTGACCGTCGGCGTCCCGCGCCAGCTCCCGCTCCCGGGCCGCTTCCGCACCGCTGCGCCCCTCGGGCGGGGCGATCCACGCCAGCAGCGCCCCCAAGTGCTGGTCCTCCAGGCTGGACTGGCCGGTCGCCCAGTGCCGGGACAGCACATCGGTCATCGCCAGCAGCAGCGAGGACCCGGGCACCCGCGCCCGCTCCCCGAAGTGCGTCAGCCACCGCCCGAGCAGCGGCACCCGCGGCGGCGCCGGGAAGGGAGCCTGCGGGTCCTCCTCGGCCGTGCGCCGGAAGCGCATCGAACGGCCCAGCAGCCGCACCAGTTCGATGCCGGCCCGGCTCGGCACGATCAGCTGGGGCGCGTCCGCGCACAGCTCGACCTCCACCTTGACCCGCTTGCCGGTCTCCGGATCGGTCTCGGTGCGCTCGGCGGCCTCCACCGTCTCGCCGTAGGAGTCGACGTACGGCAGCACCACGTCGGCCAGTTCGGCGAGGAACGCGAACCGCAGGTCCCGGTCGCGCGGCTGGGGCACCACCAGCAGCCTCGGCGCGTCCCGGTCGGTGCCGACCAGCGCGCCGAGCGGGGCGCCCGCCTCACCGGCGGTGGTCAGCGGGACGAACACCAGCGGACGGTCCGACAGATGCCGGTGCCGGACGGTCGCGGCGGGCTGCGCCCGGCCGCTGCTGACCGCCTCGAGACGGGCCAGGGTGGTGATCAGCGACACCCGGTCACCTCCCGCGCCGCCAGCGCCTCCGCGCGCAGGGCCGCGGCGCGGCGCAGCGCCGCCACCGCCGGATCCTCCGGGTCGCCGGCCTCGCCGCGGGCCGCCGCGAGCACCTCGTCGACCGTCGACAGACCGCCCAGCTCGGCGCGGACCGGGCGGCCCAGGCAGGTCACCGCGCCGGCCTCACGGGACCGTTCCCGGCAGTGGAAGGCCAGCTCACAGGCGGACAGGCACTCCGGCGCGTACGTCGCCGGGACCGACTCCACGGCTGCCGCCAGCTGCTCGGCGGGCAGCTCGGGCGAGAAGCAGACGCCCTCGGGGAGCGCGTCGGCGATCTCCTGGATGCGGGTGAGCCGGGTCAGCTGCCGGGCGGTCACCGCGCGCTGCTTGCGCACGTCCACGGCGGAGGCCGTGGGCAGGTTGGAGAAGTCCTTGGGGCAGACCAGCAGGATGCGGTGGCGCACCCGGGCGGGAGGGCCGAGCCGCGCGGCCACCTCCTCCAGCGCCAGCACGTACACGGCCGCCTGCCGGGCCGCGGCGCCGACCTTCGCCGGGTCGGCGGAGCCGTCCAGCATGGGGAACGACTTGATCTCCACGACGGACCAGCTGCCGTCGGGGTGCACGATCACCGCGTCCGGCTCCAGGAAGGCGGGGGAGCCCGCCACGTCGAGGGCGAGCATCGGGTGGTCCAGCAGCGTCCAGGTGCCGGTCGCCTCGGTGGCCTCGCGCAGGGCGAGGACGGTGCGCGCGGTGCGGCCCTCGGGGCCCTGCGCGGTCAGGTCCGGCACGCTCGCGCCGGCCGGCGGCTCGGCCGAGCGGTCCAGCTTCTCGTGCGCCAGCCGCAGCAGCTCCGTGCCGCCGTCGGCCTTGACCTTCGCCTCGAAGGCGTTGCCCCGCACGAAGGCGAACTGCGACTGACCGAAGACCGAGGGGGCGCCCAGCGCGCTCGCCAGCCTCGCCTTGTCCACCCCGGCGCCGTCGAGGATGGCGCGGCGCCGGCAGCCCGGGTTGGCGGCGAGGGCGGCCAGGGCCCGCGCGTCCAGCGCCTTGGCCTGGACCTCCGGGCCGCGCAGCTCAGCGAGCCGGTGCCGCAGCGCCTTCTCCCGCGTCCGAGGAGGAGGCACCCGGCTGCTCGGCTCCAGACTCGAACCGTGACGCTCGCTGCCGTGGAATTCGCTCACCCGCGGAAGTCTGGCATCCGGCACTGACAATCGGAGAACCCGCACCGGACGTGTCCGCGGCGGCGGACGGCGTAACCGCCGCGCCGGAAGCGGAGCCCGCCGCGGGAACGGCCGCCGCGGCGCCCGTCCGCAGGCGCGACTCGACCCGGTCCGCGGTGCGCATCGCGAACGGCGTGAGCAGCAGACCGGCGCCCATCACGGCGGCACCGGCCGCCGCGTCGAGGAAGTAGTGGTTCGCGGTGCCCATCACCACGATCGTCGTCACCAGCGGGTACACCACGGCGGCGGTCCGGGCCCAGCGGCTGCTGCTGTACTTCCACAGCATCACTCCGCACCACAGCGCCCAGCCGACGTGCAGGCTCGGCATGGCCGCGTACTGGTTGGTCATGCCGCCCAGGCCGCGCGGGGCGCTCGCCTCGCCGCCCCACCAGCCCCAGGAGCTGAACTGGGCCATGGTGTCCACGAAGCCGTGGCGCGCCTCGAGCAGCCGCGGCGGGCAGGTGGGCAGCAGGGTGAAGCCGATCAGACCGATGAACGTCGAGGTCATCAGCCAGGTGCGCTCCGCGCGGTAGCGCACGGCGCGGGAGCGGAAGAGCCAGACGAGGATCGCCGGCGTGACCAGGTAGTGCAGGGAGGCGTACCAGAAGTCGGCGGGTATGCCGATCCAGGGCTCGTTGGTGAAGAGGCGGTTCAGCGGGTGCTCGGCGTTGAGGTACAGCGCCTTCTCTATTCGCAGGATCGCCAGACCGTGGTCCACGGCGTCCGCGACATCGCCCCGTACGATCAGCCGGCCCGCCGAGTAGCAGGCGTACACCACGACGATCAGCGGCAGCTCGGTCCACCAGCGCAGCCGGGTCGCCGGGGCTCCCTCGGTGCCCGGTGTCTCGCTGTGCGGCATCCGACCGCCCTCCCCGTTCTTCTTCGTGCGACGCGGCCCGTCGGCGGTCAGCCACTCTACGGTGTGGTAGACGCCTCGCGTGGGGCGCCCTCGGCCCTGAGAGACGTCGAGATCGCCCTCGGGGTTGCTCCGGAACAGGGTGCGCGATCGCGGGGAGATCATGCCTGTGAATTTCGTCCCGTAAGGTCCCGCCTCTCGCCGCTGACGCGGACGGCACGCAGGCATACGTGGACGTACGCGGGCATACGTCGGCAGCGGCGAGGAGCAGGGGACCTTGCAGGAACCGCGGGCGGGTTACGCGGACAGCGAGCGGGAGCCCGGCTCGGACAGCGAGGCGTGACGGTCCAGGAAGGCCGAGACGCCCGAGGTGCGGCGGTGCGGCAGCAGCACGCGGGCGGTGCCCACCAGCATCGTCTGGACACGGGACGACTGCACGTCCGTCAGCAGGTCGAGCACCCGCATGCCCGCGTCCGCCGCCTCGTCGGGACGTCCGCCGCGGGCCAGGTCGTCGGCCAGCTCCGCCGTGTAGAGGGCGATGTTGCGGGTGAAGTGCGGGTCCTGCAGCTCCGCGGCCCGGCGGGCGTGCCGGGCGGCGCGCGGCCAGTCGCCCAGCGTCGACCAGCACTGCGCCTCGAGACCCTCCAGCTCGGCCTCGCCGTAGAAGGTCATCCACTCCGGGTCGGCGTCGCTCGGGCCGCGGTCGAAGTACGCCTGCGCCCGGGCCAGGGCCTGCTCGCAGCCCGCGCGGTCGGCGAGCCCCGCCCAGCCGCCGGCCTCCCGCAGCGCCAGCAGCGACATCAGCCGGGCCGAGCCCAGCGGGCGGGCGACCCGCTGGGCGGCCTGCGCCGCCCGCACCGCCTCCCGCGGCCGGCCCGCGTCCCGCGCCAGGAACGCCGTGTTGCAGAAGCCGTGCGCCTCCAGGCCCGCGTCCCCCGCCATCCGCGCGGTCGCCAGGGCCTCCGCGTAGTGCGAGCGCGCGTCGTCGAAGCGGCCCGAGTCGTGCGCCAGCCAGCCCACCGAGATCGCCAGTTCACCCGCGCCCGAGTACAGGCGGTCCGCCGTGCGCTGCCGGGTGGTGCCCGCGTCCAGCAGGGCGTAGGCGGCGCGCAGCGGGGCGGCCGCCCGCCGGTAGAGCCCGTCGGCCCCGTGCCGGTCGTCCAGCAGCCGGATCCGGCGCACCGCTTCCTCCAGGGCGCGCGCGTCGCCGGCCCCGGCACGGCGCACCGTGCGTTGTGCCGCCGAGGCGTCCGCGGCGAATGCCAGCGGGCCCAGTGAGGCGGCGGCCACCGTGGCACCGCCGCCGGTCATGAATGCGCGACGCAGCACGTCGCTCTCCTCGTTGTCGTGCGTGTCGTACGGGTCCGACGTGTCATACGTGTCATACGGCTCGTACGCCCCGCTGGTCTCACTCGTCGCGTTCGCCGGGTCCGCGGTGTCCGGCGGGGGCGTGGCCCCGTCGTCGTACCGCGCCCGGCGCCCGCGTACCGCCGAGCGGGGCAGGAAGCCCAGGTCGGTGAGCGTGCGGCCGGGGAACATGTGCAGGAAGACCCGTTCGTAGGCGTAGTTGGGGCAGCGGATCTCGCCCGTCTCCACCCGGTGCACGTACCGCGCGTCGCAGCTGACCCGCTCGCCGATCTCGCGGGCGGCCCGGCGGACCGCCGCGGCGAACTCGGCAGGGGAGCGCGATCCGCGCAGCTCCCGGAAGACGAGATTCGGCCGGGGTGGCCGGTGCGGCTGGGCTGGCTGGGGTGAGGGCACCGTTGACGACGCCATGGCCGGGTCCTCTCTGCGAACCGTCGAACCATGCCGGAAGCGGGGTGAGTCGCGGGCGGTTTGCCCGTGAGACGCCCTGTTTCCGGCGGGCAAGAACGTACCTGCTGTGACGGAGCCGCCACGCAGGGTTTGGCTACAAAACCGGATATCTCATCCGTGATCTGCCATGAAGTGCCATCCTTTGCGGCGCACTTCCGGCGTAGCCGTTGACGCCTCGCGGCGTTGAACCCTGTGCAGGGTTCCGTGCGCGGAGTTGGTGTGGAGGCCGAGATGGTGACCAGTGCGGCAGGTTCGGCGGATTCTGTGGGCGCCCCGGTTGCCGCGTGCGATGTGGTGACGGTGCCGGCCCGGCAGGGCCTGGAGGCGGTGGACATCCTGCGGCGGGGGGCCGGCGACGAGGCGGTGGGGCCCGTGCTGCACGACGACGGCGGGGACACGCTCGCCTTCCTGGTGCCGCCGGGGACGGCCGCGGCGTGGGACGTGCCGGGCAGCGTCTGCACCGAGACGGAACCGGTGGCGGAGACGGGGGAGTGGCTGCTGCCGCCCGGCGAGGCGGAGTTGGCGACGGACCCGGCGGTGCTGCGGGAGGCGCTGGGCGAGGCGCGGCGCCTGATCGACGCGGCCGACAGCTGCCAGTGAGCGGATGAGGCCGCCCGGCCGGGACCGCCGCCACGGCGGGTGAGCGGGCCGCTTGTGACAATGCGGGCATGGGAAAGGCCAGGAGGCGGCGGCAGAGCGAACGCGAGGATCTCGCCGTTCAGGTGGACGGCGGGCTCGCCCAGCTGGTGCCCGACCCCGACCGGGCCCGCGGCTGGACCCTGCTGATCGACGGGGCCCCGCAGTCGTACGTCGATCTCGACGACCCCGAGTACCTCTCCTTCGAGTACCAGCGGCGGCTCGGGCATGTCGTCGATCTGTGCGCCCCGGCCGGGAAGCCCGTGCGGGCCGTGCACCTGGGCGGCGGCGCGTTCACCCTCGCCCGGTACGTCGCCGCGACCCGGCCCCGCTCCACCCAGCAGGTCGTCGAGCGGGACGCACCGCTGGTGGAACTCGTCCGCAGCACACTGCCGTTGCCGCCCAGGGACCGCATCCGGGTGCGCTCGGCGGACGCCCGGGACGGGCTCGCCAAGGTGCCCGACGGATGGGCGGACCTGGTCATCGCCGACGTGTTCAGCGGGGCACGGACCCCGGCCCATCTGACCTCGACCGAGTTCCTCGACGAGGTGCGCCGGGCGCTCGCACCCGGCGGGATCTACGCGGCCAACATCGCCGACGGCCCGCCGCTGCCGTACCTGCGCGGTCAGATCGCCACCGCCGCCGCCCGGTTCGCCGGACTCGCGCTGATCGCCGACCCGGCGGTGCTGCGCGGCAAGCGCTTCGGCAACGCGGTGCTGGTCGCCTCCGACGCGCCCCTGCCGGTCGCCGAGCTGACCCGCCGGTCCGCCTCCGACCCGCATCCGGGGCGGGTCCAGCACGGCAGGGAGCTGCGCGACTTCACGGGCGGGGCCGTGCCGGTGACCGATCACGCGGCGGTCGCCTCGCCGGCGCCTCCGCCGTCCGTCTTCCGCTGAGCGACGGAGGGACTGAGCGGCCGAGCGGCCGAGTGGCCGAGTGGCGAGTGGCCGAGCGACGCGACGACCGGGCGGCCGAACGGCCGGGTGGTGCGCGGCGATCCGCCTCAGTACGTCCCGGTCTCCACGCGCGGCGGACCGTCGTGCCAGGTGCAGAACACCGAGACCCTGTCCGCGCCCGAGCTGAACTCCACCCGGATCCAGGTCTCCGTCTTCCACACCTGCATCGACCAGCCGGCACCCGGCGTCGCCGACACCAGCGTCGCCGAGGTCTCGCCGAGGTCGAACACCGCCCGGCCGCCCTTGGTGTCGTAGCTCTTCACCTGGCCGGAGGCGGTGGGCGCGGGTGCCTGCGTCCGGTCCGGGGCCGATGCGGACTTCCCGCCGGCGGGAGTCGAGGGAGTCGCCGGGGCCTTGGTGTCCCCGCCGCTCTTCGCGGCCTTCTCGGTGTCCTCCGCGCCCCCGGTCTCGGACGGGCGTCGCGTGGAGGACGACACCGGCTTGGACTCCTGCGTCGTGGAGTCGGCCGCCGAGACGGACAGGGCGCGGGGTGGGGTGTAGGCGGTGGCCGCCATCACCGTGTGGACACCCCACCACGACAGCGTGACCGCCGCGCCCGTGGCGAGCAGCCAGGCCAGTACGTGTACGAGTCCTCTGCGCATCGTCGGCCCATACTGCCTCACCCGCCACACTCGTGTCGCGGTCCGGGGACAGGACCCGGGCAGGACGGGACGGGCTTCGCAGGCGGCTTCGGAGTTGTCCACAGCCCGGCGCCGGGGTCGCCCGTATGGCGTACGGTGCCGCCCATGGCAAGTGTTCTCGTGGTCGAGGACGACCAGTTCGTACGTTCGGCGCTCATCCGGCACCTCACCGACGCCTCGCACACCGTGCGCAGCGTGGGCACGGCGCTGGAGGCGCTGCGCGAGGTCGCCCTTTTCCGCTTCGACGTGGTCGTTCTGGACCTCGGACTGCCCGACCTGGACGGCTCCGAGGCCCTGAAGATGCTGCGCGGGATCACGGACGTGCCGGTGATCGTGGCCACCGCCCGGGACGACGAGACGGAGATCGTGCGGCTGCTGAACGCCGGCGCGGACGACTACCTGACCAAGCCCTTCTCCGTGGAGCATCTCTCGGCCCGGATGGCGGCGGTGCTGCGCCGCGCCAGGTCCGGCGGGGCCGAGGCGGAGCCGTCGCCCGTGCTGCAGGTCGGCGGCCTGACCGTCGACCCGCTGCGCCGCCAGGCCGAACTGGACGGTGTGCGGCTGGATCTGACCAGACGTGAGTTCGACCTGCTCGCCTTTCTCGCCGCCCGGCCCGGAGTGGTGGTGCCGCGCAAGGAGCTGCTGGCCGAGGTGTGGCAGCAGTCCTACGGCGACGACCAGACCATCGACGTCCATCTGTCCTGGCTGCGCCGCAAGCTCGGCGAGACCGCGGCCCGGCCGCGCTATCTGCACACCCTGCGGGGCGTGGGCGTGAAGCTGGAGCCGCCCGCGGAGGCGGCGCCCGGTGCGGAGCAGGCACGATGAGATGGGCCCTGGTGAAGGTGTCGCTGGCGGTCACCGCGATGGTGGTGCTCGCCTTCGCGGTGCCGCTCGGCCTGGTCATCCGGGAACTGGCCCGGGACCGGGCCTTCTCCAACGCCGAGCGGGAGGCCGCGGCACTCGCCCCGGCGCTGTCCATCACCACCGACCGCGACCAGCTCGAACGGGTCGTCGCCTCGGCCGGCGGCGAGATGGCGGTGCACCTGCCGGCCGCGGACGGCGAGCAGGCCTCGGACATCGGGCGGGGCCGCGCCCCCGCCGTGGACGTCGCGGCGGTACGCAAGGTGGGGCGTGCCTCCACCGCCTCGGTGCCCGGCGGCTCGGCGCTGCTGCAGCCGGTCGCGCTGAGCACCGGTGAGATCGCCGTGGTCGAGGTGTACGTCCCCCAGTCCGAGGTGACCGCCGGGGTCGGCACGGCCTGGGCGGTGCTGGCGGGGGTCGGGGTCGCGCTGGTCCTGGGCTCGGTGGCGGTGGCCGACCGGCTGGGCGTGCGGATGGTGCGCCCGGCGCAGCGGCTGGTGGAGGGGGCGCACGAGCTGGGGGAGGGCAAGCTCGGGGCCCGGGTGCCCGAGGAAGGGCCCACCGAACTGCGCCTGGCCGCCGTGGCGTTCAACTCCATGGCCGACCAGGTGGTCCAGCTCCTCGCCAACGAGCGGGAGCTGGCCGCCGACCTCTCCCACCGGCTGCGCACCCCGCTCACCGTGCTGCGGCTCAACGCCGCCTCGCTCGGCGACGGTCCGGCGGCCGAGCAGACCCGGGCCGCGGTCGAGCAGCTGGAGCGGGAGGTCGACACCATCATCCGCACCGCCCGGGAGGCCAAACCGCAGACGGCCGCCGCGGGTCCCGGCGCCGGCTGTGACGCCGCCGAGGTGGTCCGCGAGCGGATGGCGTTCTGGTCCGCGCTCGCCGAGGACGAGGGCCGCAAGTGGCGGGTGGCCGGGGCGGACCGGCCGGTGCGCATCCCCGTGGCCCGCGCCGATCTGGCCGCCGCCCTCGACGCGCTGCTCGGCAACGTCTTCCGGCACACCCCGGAGGGCACCGCCTTCGCGGTCGATGTGCACAACGGCGAGGACGCGGTGATCGTGCTCGTCTCCGACGCGGGCCCCGGCATACCCGACCCCGAGGCGGCGATGGCCCGCGGCCGGGGCTCGGGCAGCGACGGCTCGACCGGGCTCGGCCTGGACATCGTGCGCCGGCTCGCGGAGTCGACCGGCGGCGACGTACGGATCGGCTCCTCGGTGCTCGGCGGGACCGAGGTTCGCGTGTGGATCCAACTCGACGGACGCCAGCGGACACCGGGGCGGCGCGGCCACCGCGGAGCGGTCCGGCGCAGGCGGTCCGGGAGATCGCTCTCCCGCCGATTGGTCTCGACCTTTAACCGTCCCCGATCCCTTCCTTAAGCGCACCCTAAGATCCTCGACCGGTGGCCGGATCAGGTCATTTGTCCGAATCCGGCTCGCTAGCGTGCTGCCGCGCCCACCCCCTCATCCACCGGGCGCATCGAATCCCCCATGACCAGCAGCGAAGGCAGGCACGCGATGAGCACCCACCGGCGCAGGATCAGTGGCAGGAACAAGGCGATCGGAGCCGTGGTCGCCGCAGCCGTGGCCGGCGGTGGCGCGCTCGTGTTCACCAGCACCGCCTCGGCGGCCGGTGTCGGTGCCGTGTTCACGAAGACGAGCGAATGGTCCACCGGCTACACCGCCCAGTACGTGGTGAAGAACGACAGCGGCCGGCCGGACGCGGACTGGAAGCTGGAGTTCGAGCTGCCGGCCGGCAGCAAGCTCAGCTCGCTGTGGAACGGCGAGTCCCAGGTGAACGGGCAGCGCGTCACCGTCACCCCGCCCAAGTGGGACACCGACGGACTGGCCCCCGGCGAGTCCGTCACCGTCGGCTTCGTGGTCAACGGCACCGCGAACCCCACCGCTTGCCGGATCGACGGCGCCGGCTGCTCGTCGGACAGCGGCCCGGCCCCGGAGCCCAGCGGCCGTCCCACCGGCACCCCCGCCTCCACCCCGTCGCCGACGCCCACCGAGAAGCCGTCCGAGACCGAGAAGCCGGAGCCCACCGCGGACCCCGGCAACGGCACCAAGGCATCGGCGAGGTTCGCCCCCTACGTCGACACCTCCCTCCAGCCCGCCTTCGACCTGCTCGCCGCCGCCGAGGCGACCGGCGTCAAGCACTACAACCTGGCCTTCATCACCGACGGCGGCGGCTGCACCCCCAAGTGGGGCGGCACCGGCGACCTGGGCAGCAACCCGGTGGCCGGGCAGATCGGCGAGCTGCGCGCCAAGGGCGGCGATGTCCGGGTGTCCTTCGGCGGCGCGGCCGGCTCCGAACTCGGCACCACCTGCACCTCGGCGGACGCGCTCGCGGCGGCCTACGAGAAGGTCGTCGACGCCTACGACCTCACCAAGGTCGACTTCGACGTCGAGGGCGGCGCGCTGCCCAACGCCGCGGCCAACACCCGCCGCGCCCAGGCGATCGCCAAGCTGCAGAAGGACCACCCCGGCCTGGACGTCTCCTTCACCCTGCCGGTGATGCCGCAGGGCCTCACCCAGGACGGCGTCAACCTGCTCGAGGACGCCAGGAAGAACGGCGTGCGGATCGACGCCGTCAACATCATGGCGATGGACTACGGCCCCGCCTTCAGCGACGACATGGGCACCTACGCCGAGCAGGCCGCCACCGCCACCCAGGCCCAGATCAAGGGCGTGCTCGGGCTGAGCGACGACGAGGCGTGGAAGAAGGTGGCCGTCACCCCGATGATCGGCGTGAACGACGTGGTCACCGAGGTTTTCAAGACCGACGACGCCACCCAGCTGGTGAACTTCGCCAAGTCCAAGGGGCTCGGCTGGCTGTCGATGTGGTCCGGCACCCGCGACAAGGCCTGCCCCGGCGGCCCGAAGCCGTCCGCCGACGCCACCTGCAGCTCCATCGACCAGCAGCCCTTCGCCTTCAGCAAGGAGTTCGCGGCCTACCAGTGAGCCGCGGCGGCGACGCCTTGTGAGAGCGAAGACACCTCATGAGGAAGGCGCGGCACTGAGACGCACGAGCCACTGAGGAAAACGGGGAGCGCGACGCCCCGGCCGGTTCCCCCCCAGCACCAGGCCGGGGCGTCCGCGCGCCCTGACCCGGCTTGGAGGTCAGGGGAGTCAGGCACCCATGGGGGGGAAGCCGGGGCGCGGCACTCCCCTAGGGCGCCGCGCCCCGCCCCCCGTCTGGTGCGGAACGGTCAGATCCGCTCCGGCTCGGGCAGCGCGCCCGACCTGGCCGCCCGCCCGTACCACAGGGCACTGGACTTGGGCGTGCGCTCCAGGGAGGCGTAGTCGACGTAGACCGCGCCGAAGCGCTTCTCGTAGCCGTACGCCCACTCGAAGTTGTCCAGCAGGGACCACAGGTAGTAGCCGCGCACATCGGCGCCGTCGGCGATGGCCCGGCGCACCTCGGTGAGGTGGCCGTGCAGATAGGCGATGCGCTCCGGGTCGTGCACCCGGCCGTCGGCGTCGGGCTTGTCGTCGTAGGCCGCGCCGTTCTCGGTGATGTACAGCGGCAGGCCCGGGGCCTCACGGGTGTAGCGCATGATCAGCTCGTAGAGGCCGGTCGGGTCGATGGACCAGCCCATCTCGGTGCGCTCGCCGGGCAGTTGGTGGAAGGCCACGTCGTCGGCGCCGGGCCACGGCGAGTGCTCGCTGGCCCCGTGGCCGTCCGCCCGCGGCACCTCGGCGCCGGGCGCGGCCGCCGAGACCACGGTGGGCGTGTAGTAGTTGAGGCCCAGCGCGTCCAGCGGCTGGTGGATCAGGTCCAGGTCGCCGTCCTGGAGGAAGGACCAGTCGGTGATCGCGGAGGTCGACTCCAGCAGGGTCTCGGGGTAGGCGCCGTGCAGGATCGGGCCGTGGAAGATCCCGTTGGCCAGGTCGTCGATCTTGCGCACCGCCGCCAGGTCCGCCGCGCTGTCCGGTGAAAGGGGCCGTACCGCCGAGGAGTTGAGGCTGATGGCGACCGAGTTGCGGGCCGGCATCACCGAGCGCAGGGCGGCGGCGCCCAGACCGTGCGCCAGGTTCAGGTGGTGGGCGGCCCGCAGCGAGGCCTGCTGGTCGGTGCGGCCGGGGGCGTGCACCCCGGAGGCGTAGCCCAGGAAGGCGCTGCACCAGGGTTCGTTGAGCGTGATCCACTGCTCCACCCGGTCGCCGAGCGCCTCGCCGACGAGCTGCGCGTACTCGGCGAAGCGGTGGGCGGTGGCGCGCTCCGGCCAGCCGCCCGCGTCCTCCAGCTCCTGCGGCAGGTCCCAGTGGTAGAGGGTGACGGCCGGCTTGATGCCGTGCTCCAGCAGTTCGTCCACCAGCCGCCGGTAGAAGTCCAGGCCGCGCTGGACCGCCGGGCCCCGGCCGGTGGGCTGGACCCGGGACCAGGAGACGGAGAAGCGGTAGGCGGTCAGGCCCAGCTCCGCCATCAGCGCCACGTCCTCGCGGTAGCGGTGGTAGTGGTCGACCGCGATGTCACCGGTGTCGCCGCCGGCCGTCTTGCCCGGCGTGTGGCTGAAGGTGTCCCAGATGGACGGGGTCCGTCCGTCCTCCCGCACCGCCCCCTCGATCTGGTACGCGGAGGTCGCGGCGCCCCAGAGGAAGGAGTGGGGAAAGGTCGCCGGGGTCGCCGACGTGGCGGAGTCAGACATGGAAGCGCTCCCATAGATGGTCGTGGAAGACCGACAGATAGGTGGAGGAGGGGGAGGGCCGGGGCGGCGGTGACCCGGCCCCGCGGACGCGTCGGGACAGCCCGCGCGGCGGGGGCGTCAGCCCTTCACCGCGCCCTGCATGATGCCGCCCACGATCTGCTTGCCGAAGATCGCGAAGACCAGCAGCAGCGGCAGCGTGCCCAGCAGAGCACCGGCCATGATCAGGGACTGGTCCGGGGTGTAGCCGCGGCCCAGGCCCGCGACCGCGACCTGCACGGTCGGGTTGCCGCTCTGGGTCAGCACCAGGAACGGCCACAGGAAGTCGTTCCAGGCCTGCACGAACATCAGCATGCCCAGCACGGCCATGGCCGGCCGCGCCGCCGGGAACACCACGTGCCACACCACGCGCCAGCTGCTCGCGCCGTCGACCCGCGCCGCCTCGATGATCTCGTCCGGCAGCGCCTGGAGCAGGTACTGCCGCATGAAGAACACGCCGAACGCGCTCACCAGCGATGGGAAGATGACCGCCTGGAGCTGGTCGGTCCAGTCCAGCCTGGCCACCATCATGTACAGCGGGATGACGCTCAGCTGCGGCGGCACCATCATCGTGCCGATCACGATCAGCATCATCGCGTTGCGGCCTCTGAAGCGCAGCTTGGCGAAGGCGAACCCGGCGATCGTGGACAGCACCACGATGGTCACCGCCGAGATGCCCGCCACGATCGTGGTGTTGAGGAACGCCTCCCCGAGGTTGGCGTCCTTCCAGGCGATCTCCAGGTTCTTGAAGAGATGGGAGCCGAACCAGAACGGCGGCGGCGTCTGCGCCAGGCGCTGGTTGTCCCGGGAGGCGGCGATCGCCGTCCACACCAGCGGGAACAGCGACAGGATGGTGAACACGACCAGGATCGCGTAGGCGATCGGGCCGCCGTGCAGCGTGCCGCCGGCCCGCGCCGACTTCGGCAGGCGCGAGTGCTTCTGCTCCTTGGCGGGGGTCGGGGCGGCGGGGGGTGTGTCCGTCGTCGTCACGGCCGGAACTCCTTAACTACTGGCGCGCAGCCGGCGCGAGATGACGTAGTTGACGATGCCGATGACGATCAGGATCGCGAACATCGTCCAGGCGATCGCCGAGGCACGGCCCAGGTGCTGGTTCACCCAGCCCTGCTCGTACAGATACAGGCCCAGGGTCTGGAACTGGTGCTCCGCGCCGCCGGAGGCGCCCTTGTTGGCGTCGAACAGCAGCGGCTCGCCGAAGACCTGGCTGGCGCCGATGGTGGAGACGACCGCGGTGAACAGGATCGTGGGGCGCAGCGACGGCAGCGTCACATGCAGGAACTGCTGCCAGCGGTTGGCGCCGTCCAGCGCCGCCGACTCGTACAGGTCCTGCGGGATCGCCTGCATCGCGGCCAGGTAGATCAGCGCGTTGTAGCCGGTCCAGCGCCAGATGATGATGGTCGAGACGGCGATCTGCGAGGGCCACTTGTCGCCCTGCCAGTCCACCGGGTCGATGCCGATGAGGTCCAGCCCCCAGTTGATCATGCCGTAGTCGCGGCCGAAGAGCAGCACGAAGACCAGGGAGGCGGCGGCGATCGAGGTGGCGTACGGGGCCAGCATCACGACCCGGTAGAAGGTCGAGGCGCGCAGCTTGTAGTTGAGGATGTGCGCGATGCCCATGGCCATCAGCAGCTGCGGAACGGTGGAGATCAGGCCGATGGTCAGGGTGTTGTGCGCCGCGTTCCAGAAGAAGTCGTCGTCGAAGATCCGGGTGTAGTTGCGCAGCCCCGCCCAGTTCATCTCGGTGGGCGCGGTCAGCTCCACCTGGTGCAGCGAGGCCCAGCCCGTGTAGATCAGCGGGAACAGGCCGAAGGCGAGGAACAGCAGGAAGAACGGGGAGACGAAGGCGTACGGGCTCCAGCGGACGTCCCGCTGCCAGCGGCGGGACTGCCTGGCCCGGCGGCGCTCGTCCTTGTCCATGGGGCCCTTGGTCTTCGTCGCACCGGGTGGGCGGCCCGGGGCCGCGCCCCCCTTGGCGGGGGGCGCGGCGGTGACGTGGCGGGTGGCCATGCGGGTCACTTGTCCAGGTTGTTGTCGATGGTCTTGGTGGCCGTCTCCCAGGCCTCCTCCGGCGACTTGCCCTTGGTGACCAGGATGACGCCGTTGTCCGCCAGGCCCTGTCCGATGATCTGGTCCTTCGGGCCGATGACCTGGAGCGGGATCTGCTTGGCCGCCTCGGCGAAGATCTTGCCGATGGGCGCGTCACCCGTCATGTCGTTCTTGGCACCGGTGACCTCGGACATGGTGTAGGTGGGAGGCGAGCTCGGGAAGCTGCCCTGCACGCTGAACAGCTTGGCCTGCTGCTCGGGCGCGGTCAGCCAGGCGGCGAGCTTCTTGGCCTCCTCGACGTTCTTGCCGCTCTTGGGCACGGTCAGGAAGGAGCCGCCCCAGTTGCCGGACTTGGGCGCCAGGGCCACGTCCCACTTGCCGGCCGCGTCCGGCTTCGACTTGCCCTTGATGTAGCCGAGCATCCACGGCGGGCAGGAGATCGCGGCGAACTTGCTGTTGGCGATCGTCTGGTCCCAGGACGGCTGGAACTGCGTCTGGGCGCCGACGAGTCCCTTCTCGGCGGCCTCGGCGGTCAGGTCGAAGGCCCGCTTCACGGCGGGGTTGGTCTTGTAGATGATCTCGCCGGAGGAGTTGTAGAAGCGCTCTTTCTCGCTGCTGAGGATCGCGCTGATCAGGCCGCCGGGGGAGTCCATGAAGGTGGTGCCCTTGGGGGCCTTCTTCTGGTAGTCCTCACCGACCTCGATCAGCTTGGCCCAGTCGCCCTCCCAGAGCTTGCCGACCTCCTCGCGGTCGGTGGGCAGGCCGGCCTTCTCGAACAGGTCCTTGCGGTAGCAGATCGCCATCGGGCCGATGTCGGTGCCGAGGCCGATGGTCTGGCCGTCCTTGGTGGTGGCCTGCTGCCACTTCCAGTCCAGCCAGTTGCTCTTCTTCACGCCCGGCGCCTTGGACAGGTCCTCGAGCTTGCCGGCCTGGGTGTTCACGATCTCGGTGATGTTGCCGACCTCGACGGCCTGGATGTCCTGCAGGCCGCTGTTGGTGGTGAGGTGGTTCAGCAGCGCCGGGTAGTAGTTCTCGTTCCGCTCGACGACATTCTCGGCGATCTTGATATCCGGGTTGAGCTTCTCGTACTCGTCGTAGAGGCCGGCCTCCTTGAAGCCGAAGGTGCCGAACAGACCCAGGGTGATCGTGGTCTTGCCCTCGCCGCCGGCCGAGGAGCCGGAGCCGTCGTCACCGCCGTCGTCGGCACAGCCGGCCAGCAGCCCCGTGCCCAGCGACACCACGGCCGCGACGGCCAGCGCCTTGCGCGCGAAAGGCTTCCCCCGTTTCGAGCGCGATCGAGACTGGGGGAGGGTACGTGCTCGCATTGCGGTCCTCCTGTTGCCCTGACGTGCCGACCCCCCGGCCAACGGCATGGTCGGGCCCGTAGTGTGCTCGCTGCGGCTCGGGCGGGGAACGTGCGGGATGTGTATGTGTCAGGTACTGTGGGAGCGCTCCCACAAGTGATGTGTTGAAGAGTCGCGGCTCCGGCCGGGGGTGTCAAGGGAGCAGACGGAGCGAATTGCGTTCAGTTATCGGGCTGTTAACCGGACCGGGGGAAGTGGCCCGAAGGCGCCGGGGACCGGTGGCCGCGGCCGCCGTCCGGCCATGGCGGTCTGCAGGGCTGTTACATTCCAGCCGGTGACCTACGACGGAAGGCGGGGCTTCGATGGCAGGCCACGGAGCGCGGGGCCGCAGCGGCGGTCGGCCCACCCTCGAAGAGGTGGCGGCGCGCGCCGGCGTCGGCCGCGGCACGGTCTCCCGCGTGATCAACGGCTCGCCCCGGGTCAGCGAGGCCACCCGTGCCGCCGTGGAGGCCGCCGTCGCCGAACTCGGCTACGTCCCCAACACCGCGGCCCGCGCCCTGGCCGCCAACCGCACCGACGCGATCGCCCTCGTGGTCCCCGAGCCGGAGACCCGGTTCTTCGCCGAGCCGTACTTCTCCGACATGCTGCGCGGCGTCGGCTCGGCGCTGTCCGACACCGAGATGCAGCTGCTGCTGACCTTCGCCAGCAGCGACCGCAAGCGGCAGCGTCTCGCCCAGTACCTGGCCGCCCACCGGGTGGACGGGGTGCTGCTGGTCTCCGTGCACGCCGACGACCCGCTGCCCGACATGCTCGCCCAGCTGGACATCCCGGCGGTGATCAGCGGCCCGAGGTCCGCCGAGGAGACACTCACCTCGGTCGACTCCGACAACTACGGCGGTGCCCGGCAGGCGGTGGAGCATCTGCTCGCCCGCGGCCGGCGCCGCATCGCCCACATCACCGGCCGCCTGGACGTCTACGGTGCCCAGCGCCGTATCGACGGCTACCGCGACGCGCTGCGCGAGGCGGGCCACGAGGTGGACGAACTCCTCGTCGAGCCGGGCGACTTCACCGAGGAGGGCGGCCGCCGCGCGATGGCCGCGCTGCTCGAACGCCGGCCCGACCTGGACGCGGTCTTCGCCGCCTCCGACGTGACCGCGGCCGGCGCCCGGCACGCCCTGCGCGAGGCGGGCCGCCGCATCCCCGGTGACGTGGCGCTGGTCGGCTACGACGACTCGGCCATCGCCCGCCACATGGACCCGCAGCTGACCAGCGTGCGCCAGCCCATAGAGGAGATGGGCCGCAGCATGATCGACCTGCTGCTCGCCGAGATAGCCGACCGCCGCCCGGCGGTCTCCCGCGCCCTCGAGCGCCGCCACGTGGTGCTGCCGACGGAGCTGGTGGAGCGGTCGTCGTCCTGAGCGCCGGAGGCCCCGGACAACGCCGAGGGGCTGACCCGTTTTCACAGGTCAGCCCCTCGTCATTCAGGGTGAGTGACGGGACTTGAACCCGCGACATCCTGGACCACAACCAGGTGCTCTACCAGCTGAGCTACACCCACCACGACCGGTGCTGGGAAGAAGTCGTTCTCCCTGACCGGCCGAGAAAAAGTGTACAGGGTCCGAAGGGGTGCTCGCGCACGACTTGTGCGGCGCCCCCTCCAGGCCCCCCGTTCTGCCTACTGAGCAGGCAGAACGTACTTGGCGGCGATCTTCTTCGCGGTGTCGGAATCGGGCCCCGGCTGCGGCACGAAGATGGCCTCGCGGTAGTAGCGCAGCTCCGCGATGGACTCGCGGATGTCGGCGAGGGCGCGGTGGTTGCCGTTCTTCTCGGGGCTGTTGAAGTAGGCCCGCGGATACCAGCGGCGCGCCAGCTCCTTGATCGACGAGACGTCGACGACGCGGTAGTGGAGGTAGTCCTCCAGGGTGGGCATGTCGCGCAGGAGGAACCCGCGGTCGGTACCGACCGAGTTTCCGCACAGCGGGGCCTTGCCCGGCTCCTTGACGTGCTCCTTCACATACGCGAGGACCTGCTGCTCGGCGTCCTCGAGTGTCGTGCCGCCCTCCAGCTCGGCGAGCAGCCCGGACGCGGTGTGCATCTGACGCACCACCTCCGGCATCGTCTCCAGTGCCCGCTCCGGCGGACGGATGACGATGTCCACGCCCTCCCCGAGCACGTTCAGCTCGGAGTCGGTGACGAGGGCGGCCACCTCGATGAGCGCGTCGTCCGACAGCGAGAGGCCGGTCATCTCGCAGTCGATCCACACCATGCGATCGTTCATGTGTCTCACCCTACGGCGCACCGCGGCGCAGGGGGTGTGGGGTCGTCGCTCTTGTGCCCGCCGCGGGCGGTGGCGGGCATGCGGGACGGGCCGGGGGCCTCATGACCCCCGGCCCGTACGTCGCTCATCGTGGCGGCCGGCTCACGGTGCGCCGCGCTGGCCCGGGACGCTGCCCGCGGCCGTCAGGCCCAGCGCGGCGCTCGCCGAGCGCCGGGACTGGTGCGGGACCTGGCCCTCCGGGTGCAGCGACGCCTGCGGCCGGGCCGGAGGCTGCTGCGGTTCCGGTGCGGCCGTGCCCCCCTGCGCGGTCTGCGCACCGCCGTCGGCGCCCTGGTTCCGCTCGCCCTGCGGGCGCCGCGCACGGTAGGCGGCCCGGTAGGCGGCCGGGGAGGAGCCCAGCTGCCGCCGGAAGTGCCCGCGCAGCGCCACCGGTGAGCGGAAGCCGCAGCGGCCGGCGACCTCGTCCACCGAGTAGTCCGACGTCTCCAGCAGCCGCTGCGCCTGCAGCACCCGCTGGGTGATCAGCCACTGCAGCGGCGCGCTGCCGGTCAGCGAGCGGAAGCGGCGGTCGAATGTACGACGGCTCATGTACGCACGGGCGGCCAGCGTCTCCACGTCGAACTGCTCGTGGAGGTGCTCCAGCGCCCAGGCGACGACCTCGGCGAGCGGGTCGGCGCCGATCTCCTCCGGTAAAGAGCGGTCCAGGTAGCGTTCCTGGCCTCCGCTCCGGCGCGGCGGCACCACCAGACGGCGGGCGAGCGCTCCGGCCGCCTCGTTGCCGTGGTCGGTGCGCACGATGTGCAGACACAGGTCGATCCCGGCGGCCGTGCCCGCGGAGGTGAGCACGTCGCCGTCGTCCACGAAGAGTTCGCGGGGATCGACGTGCACCGACGGATAGCGTTTCGCCAGCGTCGGTGCGTACATCCAGTGGGTCGTCGCCGGACGGCCGTCCAGCAGTCCCGCCGCCGCGAGGACGAAGGCGCCGGTGCACAGCCCGACGATGCGTGCGCCCTCCTCGTGGGCGCGGCGCAGCGCCTCCAGCGCCTCCTCCGGTGGCGGTGAGGTGATCGAGCGCCAGGCCGGTACGACGACCGTGCCCGCGCGGGAGATCGCCTCCAGGCCGTGTGGCGCGGTGAGTTCCAGGCCCCCTGTGGTCCTCAGCGGGCCTTCCTCGCCGCCGCACACCAGCAGTCGGTAGCGCGGCACGCCGGCGTCCTGGCGGTCAACCCCGAACACCGACAAAGGTATGGAACTCTCGAAAATGGGGCCGCCGCTGAACAGCAGCACCGCGACGATCTCCTTGCGGCGGCGCCCGGCGAGTTTCCGGGCCGCGGTTTCCGGCGCGGCAGTGGAGTCGTGGCTCATGCTGCTAAGCCCCCCTCGGTGGTCGTGGCTCCTCGGTCGTGTCGCTCCTGCACGTTTCCCCTCGGTTTTGCACGAGTCCCCCGCCGTAACAGTCAAGATCGAATCTACTGTGTCCGGTCGCGCCCGGGTGGCCAGTTCGGCACCCGGCTCATTGTCGACTTGGCAACTTGGCGTGAAGCATTCGATCACGAAGCGTTGCACTAGGGGAGGGTGCAGGGAAGTACGCCTCGTCGCAGTGGCCAAACCCCGTAGGGTGCGCAGACCCCGTGCGACCCTTTCCGTGCAGGTCGGATGCGGGTTACCGGGTGGTGCGGGGCGGTGATGCACAGGAACCGGAAGTTGGCTGAAAACATGCGGCCCGGTGCATGGAAACCGGTCAGCCGACCGGTGTATCTCCGCCGCGCCGCCCGCTTCGGTGGGTGCCACCCCGGCTGCGGAGGGCGGCCGTTGACGGCCGGCGGCGCCGGCCGCGCCGCGGCGCACCGGCCTGAGGCGACCCCTGCGGCGGCGGTGATCCGGCGGGCGGGCCGCCCGTCGCGCCGCCCCCGAGCGGCCGGGCGGCGGCCCCTGCGGAGCGGTGGATCAGGACGTGACAGGCGCCGGTGACGGCGGCGAGGCCCAGGGCCACGCCGGTGGCGCCGGCCAGGGAGGAGCCGCACCACAGCAGGACGACGGGGACGAGCAGACAGCTGAACGCCGCCCAGCGGACCACGTCGGTGATCGCGCGGTCCGCCTCCGGGGCGGGACCGGGTCCGGGCATGGCGTGCTCCCTGTGGCGTGGCTCACTCAGTTCAACGCGCGGCGCTGCTCTCGGTCACTGCACCGTCCCCGCGTTTCCCGCCCCGACAACCGGGAAAGCAGCGGGACGAGCCCGGAGAGCAGAGGAATGTTGAATCCTGTGCAAACCGCCTGTACAACGCAGCAACCGTTGCGTTACGGGCACCGGCTCGTGCATGCTCCGGGGAACCCGCTGCCAGCGTGTACGGGATCTGGGCTTAGGAGGCGTGCCGCCGTACCCTTGGGGGTATGGGGTTGGGAAGACCATTCCCGGACACAGCTCCGCCGCACACTGTCGTCCCCCATAAAAGGATCACAACGCCGAGACAGCCATGGCCGGTCACGAATTCTTCGAACCAGCGGACCGCAAGCGGCCGGTCGCCGACCCGACGGCGGCCGATCCTCTGGCGGCGGAACAGCCACGCCATTCCTGTGATCCCGCCTTCCGGCACGGAGTGGTCGTCGGCTTCGACGGCTCCACCTCCAGCGAGCGGGCCCTCGCCTATGCGATCGGCATGGCGCGGCGCTCCGGCTCCGGACTGATCATCGTCCATGTCGCCAACCGGCTGCCGACCACGGTGTGGGCCGGCTGTGAGCCGCCGGTCTTCGTGGACATCCCGGATCACCGCACCGAGGTGCTGGGCCTGGAGCTGGCCTGTGCCGACTACCTCGCCGAGGTGCCCTGGATCCTGGTCGAGCGCGGCGGTGACATCTGTCACGAACTGGAAGAGGTCGGCCGGGAGTACGAGGCCGACGCGATCGTGGTGGGCTCCACGCACGGCATCGTGGGCCGGATCTTCGGCTCGGTGGCCGGGCGGCTCGCCAAGCGGGCGCAGCGGCCCGTCGTTGTGATTCCGTAACTGCTCGTTGTCCCAGGCGAGATGAGATCTGGGAACTCGTCAGCCCCTTCCGCGGATGTGTGAACCTACTCGCGCGTAGAGGTGTTTGTGCCCTTGTGAAGGGCATATATCGCTCACCGCACAACTGCACATGCACGAAGGGAGCCCGCCGTGGACAACGACGTCTCCGCGGGAAGCGGAATCACCACCGTGGTCGGCCGACTCGCCCTGGGCATCACCCTGCTGGCCTTCGGACTCGGGACCACCGGTGTCATCAACGGCGTGACCGCGGCCGATGCCGGATCCATCGCCCAGTACGTGGGCGGTGTCGCACTGTTCCTCGTGGGGCTGTTCGCCTTCCGCGACCGTGACTCGGTCTCCGGAACGGCGTACACGGTCCTCGGCGCCCTGTGGTTCACCTGGGCGGTCGCCGAGCCGGCGTCCGCCAACGCCACGGGCCTGTTCCTGCTGCTGTTCGCGCTGGTGGCGCTGACCCTCACCGCGGCACCGGGCGACCAACTCGCCAAGGGCACCTACGGGTTGTTCCTGGTCGCGCTGGTTTTGATGGCGGTCGCCTCGTTCGCCGGCAACGACGGCCTGGCGAAGGTGGGCGGCTGGTTCGCCGTCGCGGCGGGGGCGGTCGCCTGGTACGCGGCGACGGCCGCGTACGCGCACTGGCCGACGGTGCTTCCGCGGCGCGCGGGCCGGGGAGTGACGGCCACCGGCTAGCCGTGTGAAAGCCCGTCGGCGGCCGGGAGTTGGGCGGCTCCCGGCGAACGAGAACGGACCCCGGTGTGTGGGTGGCACACCTGGGGTCCGTTCGGACGTCTGAGCGGGCCCTGCCCGGCCGTCGGGGGCCGGGTGCTGCTCGACCGTCACCGGCCGGGTCCTGCTCGACCGTCACCGGTCAGGCCCTGCTCGACCGTCACCGGCCGGGTCCTACTCCACCGTCACCGACTTGGCGAGGTTGCGGGGCTTGTCGATGTCCCGGCCCAGGGCCAGGGCCGTGTGGTAGGCGAGGAGCTGGAGCGGGATGCCCATCAGGATGGGGTCGAGCTCGTCCTCGTTCTTCGGCACCACGATGGTGTGGTCGGCCTTGGACTCCTCCTGGTGCGCCACCGCGAGGATCTGGCCGCTGCGGGCCTTGATCTCCTCCATCGCGGCGCGGTTCTTCTCCAGCAGGTCGTCGTCCGGGACGATGGCGACCGTCGGCAGGGCCGGCTCGATCAGGGCCAGCGGGCCGTGCTTGAGCTCGGAGGCGGGGTAGGCCTCGGCGTGGATGTACGAGACCTCCTTGAGCTTCAGGGATGCCTCGCGGGCCACCGGGTAGCCGCGGACCCGGCCGATGAAGAGCATCGAGCGGGCCTCGGCGTACTTCAGCGCCAGCTGCTTGATCTCCTCCTCCTGCTTGAGCATCTCCGCGATCTGCTCCGGGAGCTTGCGCAGGCCCTCGATGATCCGCTTGCCGTCGCGGACCGAGAGGTCACGGGTGCGGCCGAGGTGCAGGGCGAGCAGGGCGAAGGCGACGCAGGTGTTGGTGAAGCACTTGGTGGAGACCACGCAGACCTCCGGGCCGGCGTGGACGTAGATGCCGCCGTCCGCCTCGCGGGCGATCGCGGAGCCCACCACGTTGACCACGCCGAGGACCCGGGCGCCCTTGCGCTTCAGCTCCTGCACCGCCGCCAGCACGTCGTAGGTCTCACCGGACTGGGAGACGGCCACGTAGAGGGTGTCGGGGTCCACGACCGCGTTGCGGTAGCGGAACTCCGAGGCCGGCTCGGCGTCGGCGGGGATGCGGGCCAGCTCCTCGATCATCTGGGCGCCGATCATGCCCGCGTGGTACGAGGTGCCGCAGCCCAGGATCTTCACCCGGCGGATCCGGCGGGCCTCGCGGGCGTCCAGGTTGAGGCCGCCGAGGTGCACGGTGGAGAAGCGGTCGTCGATCCGGCCGCGCAGCACCCGGTCCACGGCGTCGGCCTGCTCGTGGATCTCCTTGTGCATGTAGGTGTCGTGGCCGCCCATGTCGTAGGAGGCGGCCTCCCACTCCACGGTGGTGGGCTCGGCCGTGGTGCGGGTGCCCTCGGTGGTGTAGGTGCGGAAGTCGTCCGCCTTGAGGGTGGCCATCTCGCCGTCGTCGAGGGTGACGATCTGGCGGGTGTGGGCGACCAGAGCGGCGATGTCCGAGGCGACGAACATCTCCTTCTCGCCGATGCCGAGCACCACCGGGGAGCCGTTGCGGGCCACCACGATTCGGTCCGGGAAGTCGGCGTGCACCACGGCGATGCCGTAGGTGCCCTCGATGAGGCGCACGGTCTCGCGGACCTTGTCCTCCAGCTTCTCCGCCTGCGAGCGGGCGATGAGGTGGACGATCACCTCGGTGTCCGTCTCGGAGAGGAACTCCACGCCGTCCGCCTCCAGCTTGCGGCGCAGGTCGGCGGCGTTGTCGATGATGCCGTTGTGGACGACGGCGACCTTGCCCTCGGCGTCCAGGTGGGGGTGGGCGTTGACGTCGGAGGGGGCGCCGTGGGTGGCCCAGCGGGTGTGGGCGATGCCCACCGTGCCCTTGAAGCGGGCGGGGACCTTGGCCTCCAGGTCGCGCACCCGGCCCTTGGCCTTGACCATCTTCAGGCCGGCCGTCTTCGGGGACGTCACGACGATGCCCGCCGAGTCGTAGCCCCGGTACTCCAGGCGCTGCAGTCCCTCGAGCAGCAGGGGAGCGACCTCACGTCTGCCGATGTATCCGACGATTCCGCACATATGGGTGTGTTCCTAGCCGTAGACGATGCGCCGCAGCTGCCGGAGCGAGAGCTCCGGCGGGGCTACCGCGCGATATCTGAGGTCCGCCGAGATCCGTTCGAAGATCGCCGCGTTCACCAGGCCCTGGGCCTGGAGCTCGCGGTGGCGGCGACGGACGTACTCCTCGGTCGTCTCGTCGAAGTAGGCGAGCACGTCCTGGATCACCCGCAGCGCCTCGCCCCGGCTGAGGGGCGTGGACCGCGTCAGGTGATCAACAAGTTCGTCGTGCACTCGATGATCCTGGATTACCGGGGACTCTGACGCAAAAATTCTGCCCGATATCGGGCAGGACTGTGGCAGTCCTGCTACATGCGCTTCAGGATCGCCTGCTTGGCCAGGGAGAACTCCTCGTCGGTGAGCACCCCGGAACGGTGCAGTTCGCCCAGCTCGCGCAGGCGGCGGAGCAGGGCGTCATGATCGTCCTCGGCCCGGGCGGGAGCGGGAGCGGGGGGGGGCGGGTCGGCGGGAGCCGGTGCGGAGGTGTCCGGCGCCTTCTGGAGGCTGTGGGCCGGGCCGGCCGCCTTCGGGTGGGGCAGGCGGGCCTGGACGGCGGCGGCGACCAGCGCCATCAGCGGGTCCTTCTTGAAGCCCCACAGCTCCACCGCGTTCGGGTCGTACTTCGCGGGCGCCTTGGTCGCGGCGCCCCGCACATGGAACCGCAGATGGCCGTTCTCCAGGCCGGCGGCCGGCTGCCACTCCACGGAGGCGATGTCCTCAAGCGCCAGGGTGCGGGTGCCCGCGGCGGCCTTGGCGTCCTCCGTCTTCCAGTTCCACTCCAGGCGGACCCGCTCCCCGTCGAAGCTCACCGTGCCGTCCCCGGCGGAGACGGACAGCAGGACGGAGGGACCCGGCAGCAGGAGGGAGTCCACCGGGCCGGACGGAACCTCGTCCAGCAGCAGGGCGTTGCGCACCTCGTCCACGAAGTACTCGGCGACGCCGTACCGGTCGGAGTCCACCACCAGCTGGTACGGGTCGTGCGGCTCGGTCAGCCGTCCGCCGGTCGCCAGCAGCAGCGGGTCGGCGCCGTCGCGCAGCCGCAGCCTGAGCCGCCCCGACTTCTTGCCGTGCTCGAACGAGATCCCCGCCAACGCGCCCAGCGGCACCACCAGTTCGCCCAGGGTCCTGCGCAGCAGACCGACGCTCTTGTCCCGTCCGGGGGTCAGCCGGAGTGCATCGCCGTCGAAGGTCCAGGTGCCGTCCCTCTGGATGATTTCCGCCATGGTCTGGATTGTTCCACCTCACTCGCGAGAGGGTGGTCCAGACCTCTTTGAGCGCAACTGCGCACGGAAGGGACACGGTTGTGAGAGAACGCTGTGTACGACCGCACCACAGAACGTTCCGCCTTCTCGGTTCCCTGCTGCTCGCCACGGCTCTGGGCGTCTCCGTCACCGGGGCCGCCCCCGCCGCCGCCGAGAACCGGACCCCCGCCCCCGTCCCGCTCGATCGCGTCGTCCCGGCCCCCGCCTCGGTGCAGCCGGGCGGCTCCCCCTATCGCATCACCCGCGGCACCCACATCCGCACCGACGGCTCGCGCGAGGCCCGCTCCGTCGGGCAGTACCTCGCCGACGTCCTGCGGCCCTCCACCGGCTACCGGCTCCCGGTCACCACCCACGGCCATGGCGGCATCCAACTCCGCCTGGGCAAGGGCCCCTTCGGCGACGAGGGGTACCGCCTGCGCAGCGGGCGCTCCGGCGTCACCATCACCGCCGCGCGGCCCGCCGGGCTCTTCCACGGCGTGCAGACGCTCCGTCAGCTGCTGCCCGCCGCCGTGGAGAAGGACTCCGTGCAGCCCGGCCCCTGGCTGGTCGCCGGCGGCACCATCGAGGACCGCCCGCGCTTCCGCTGGCGCGGCGCCATGCTGGACGTCTCCCGGCACTTCTTCTCCGTCGCCGAGGTCAAGCGCTACATCGACCAGATCGCCCTCTACAAGCTCAACAAGCTGCATCTGCACCTCAGCGACGACCAGGGCTGGCGCATCGCCATCGACTCCTGGCCGCGCCTGGCCACCTACGGCGGCTCCACCGAGGTCGGCGGCGGCCCCGGCGGCTACTACACCAAGGCCGACTACAAGGAGATCGTCCGCTACGCCGCCTCCCGCCACCTGGAGGTCGTGCCCGAGATCGACATGCCGGGCCACACCAACGCCGCCCTCGCCTCCTACGCCCCGCTCAACTGCGACGGCGTGGCACCGCCGCTGTACACCGGCACCGCGGTCGGCTTCAGCTCGCTGTGCGTCGGCAAGGAGATCACCTACGACTTCGTCGAGGACGTGATCCGCGAGGTGGCCGCGCTCACCCCGGGCCGCTATCTGCACATCGGCGGCGACGAGGCGCACGCCACCCCGCACGACGAGTACGTGACGTTCATGGACCGCGTGCAGCCGGTCGTCGCCAAGTACGGCAAGACCGTCATCGGCTGGCACCAGCTCACCGGCGCCAACCCGGCGCCCGGCGCGCTCGTTCAGTACTGGGGCCTGGACCGCACCAGCGACGCGGAGAAGGAACGCGTGGCCGCCGCCGCGCGCAACGGCACCGGGCTGATCCTCTCGCCCGCCGACCGGGTCTACCTCGACATGAAGTACGACAAGAACACCCCGCTCGGTCTGTCCTGGGCCGGCTATGTCGAGGTGCAGCGGTCCTACGACTGGGACCCGGGCACCTATCTGCCCGGCGCCCCCGCCTCCGCGATCCGCGGCGTCGAGGCGCCGCTGTGGACGGAGACGCTGGAGAACTCCGGGCATCTGGAGTTCATGGCCTTCCCGAGGCTGCCCGGCGTCGCCGAGCTCGGCTGGTCACCGGCCGCCACCCACGACTGGGCGGACTACCGCGAGCGGCTGGCCGCCCAGGCCCCGCGCTGGGAGGCCCTCGGCATCGGCTACTACCGGTCGCCGCAGGTGCCCTGGCCGGACACCACCGGCTGAACCACCGCCGGACGGCCGCCCGTCCGCACGCCGAGGCGCTGGCGGAGCTGGCCGCCCAGCTGCGCGACGAGGACTGACACCGGCGCCGGAACGCGCTGACGGGCACCCCGGAGGACCGTACTCCGGGGTGCCCGTCCGTCTGGATGCCCGCCTGCGGGGCGGGTCAGAACCCGGCGATCGGGTTCCGCAGCGTGCCGACCAGCTGGAGGGCGCCCGAGGGGTCCGCGAGGTCGACCATCTGCTGGTTGTTGCGCAGCTGCAGCCGGTTGAGGCAGGACAGCGCGAACTCCGGGGCGAACATGTCGTACTGCCGGAACTTCTCCGCGAGTTCCGGCCTGGACTCCTGGTACTCGCGCGTGACCTCGGCGACCGTGCGCCAGAAGGTGTCCTCGTCGAGGACGCCCTCGGTGGCGAGGTTCGCGGCCAGGAAGCGGAAGAAGCAGTCGAAGACGTCCGTGAAGACCGACAGCAGCTTCTTGTCCTCCGGGACCTCCACTCGGATGCGGGAGACCTCCGGCGGCAGCACCGCCTCCGGGTCCATCACCGCGATCTCCTCGGCTATGTCCTTGTAGATCGCCCGCTGCACCACGCCGTCCTTCAGCACCAGGATGACGTTCTCGCCGTGCGGCATGAACACCAGGTCGTAGGCGTAGAAGCTGTGCAGCAGCGGGACGTAGTAGGCCCGCAGGTAGCGGCGCAGCCACTCGGCGGGGGCGAGGCCCGACCGCTCGATCAGCGCACCGGCGACGGACGCCCCCTGGTGGTCCACATGCACCAGGGAGGCCATGGTGGCCGGCTGCTCGCCCTCCTTCAGGGAGGGCACGGGGCTCTCCCGCCACAGCGCCGCCAGCATCTTGCGGTAGGGCGAGTAGCGGTCGGTGGCCTGCTCGTACTCCAGGTGCCGGTAGCCGACCGCGGCCCGCTCCCGGATGATCGACAGGCCGGTGGAGCGCAGCACCTCGTCCCGCTCGATCAGCTGCGCCAGCCAGTCGTTGATCGCCGGGGTGGCCTCCATGTAGGCGGCGGACAGCCCGCGCATGAAGCCCATGTTGAGCACCGACAGGGCCGTCTTGACGTAGTGCTTGTGCGGGTCGGAGCGGTTGAAGAAGGTGCGGATGGACTGCTGGGCCAGATACTCGTCGTCGCCCTCGCCGAGCAGCACCAGGTGCCGTCGGGCCACCTCGGCGGCGAAGGTGACGGTGAGCTTGTTCCACCACTGCCAGGGGTGGACCGGGATGAACAGGTAGTCGGCCGGGTCGAGTCCCTGGCCGCGCAGCACGCCGTGGAAGCGCTCGACGGTTTCGGCACCCAGTTCGTCCCGGACGAAGGACTCGTACTCGATGCCCACGCCGGCCGTGAACGCGGCCCGCGAGCGGTGCGCGGCCAGCCACACCAGCCGCACCGGGCCGGCCGCCTCGGGCGCGTAGGACAGGTACTCGTGGATGCCGAAGCCGAGCCGCCCGTTGTTGGCGACGAAGCAGGGGTGGCCCTCGGTCATCGAGGTCTCGACGGTCTGGAAGTCGGCGCGGGCCAGCTCGGCGGCGGTGACGGGCGGTTTGGTGAGCTTGTAGCAGGTGCTGGAGAGGGTGGAGGAGATCTCCTCCAGGTAGACCGGTAGCACCTCGTCGCTCAGGCCGAGGGACTTCTGCAGCTCGGTGAAGAAGTCCAGGGCCGCAAGCGGCAGTTCGGCCCCGTCCCGGTGCCGGGTGATGGAGGCCGCGTCCACCTGCCAGTGGTCGAGGGCGCGGCGGGCGGCGGTGAAGCGGTACTCGGTCAGCCCGTCGTCGGAGCGGACGACGTAGCTGCCCTCGCCGGTCCGCTCCGGCTCGATCAGCCGCTCGTGCGCGAACTCGGCGAGCGCCTTGCGGATCAGCAGGCGGCTCGCCCGCTCCCAGTGCTCGGGGGTCAGATGGGCGACGGCGTCGGCGAGGTTCACGCGGCCACTCCCGTCGCCGCGAGGAACTGCTCCCGGGTGCAGAAACTCAGCAAGGCCCTCTTCTCCGGCTTCTGTATCTCGCGCTCGGGCACGAACCCGACCGCCTCGTTCAGCGCGTGCACGGCCTTGTTCTCCACGTCCGGCTCGACCACGACCCGCCGGACGGCCGGGTCCTCGAAGAGGTGCGCCATCACGGCGGTGATGACGGACCGGGTGAACCCGTGCACCGGCCGGTCCGTCGGCGGGGTGAGGAAGTGCATGCCGACGTCGCCGGGCCCCGGCTCGTAGAGCCCGACCAGCTCCCGGTGCGCGGGGTCGTACTTCTCCATCAGGAAGGCGGGCGTGCCGTCCTCGTGCAGGCCGAGGTACGCGTGGTGGTGCTCGTCGGCGGCGATCTTCATGTACTCGCGCTCGACGTCCTCCAGCCTGGCGTCCTGCATCATCCAGAAGGCGGCCTTGGGGTGGGTCACCCACGCGTGCAGCAGTTCCGCGTCCTTCAGCGGGTCGACGGGACGGAAGGTGAAGGTCATACGGCAAACTCCTGGAACGCGATGGTCTTCTCGACCGGGTAGTACTCGGTGCCGAGCAGCTCCCGGATGATGTACGAGTTGCGGTAGGCGCCCATGCCCAGGTCGGGGCTGGTGATGCTGTGGGTGTGGACCCCGCCGTTCTGCAGGAAGATCCCCCGGCCGGTGACGTCGATGGCGTAGTTGCGGGCGACGTCGAAGTTGCCCTGCGAGTCGTAGCGCAGCCGCTGGCGCACGGGCTTGAGGAACTCCGGCTCGACGTAGTGGTAGCCGGTGGCGAGGATCAGCCCCTCGGACTCGATCTCGAAGTCCTTGTCCTGCTCCTCCTGGTGGAAGGTGAGGGTGTACGTGCCGTTCTCGTGGCGGGCGCCGGTGAGGGCCGAGTTGGTGAGCAGCCGGGTCGGCACCGGGCCGCCGAGGTTCTTCTGGTACAGCAGGTCGAAGATCTCGTTGATCAGATCGCCGTCGATGCCCTTGAACAGGCCCTTCTGCTGGGCCATCAGGCGGTAGCGGGTCTGCTCCGGCAGGGCGTGGTAGTAGTCGATGTACTCCGGGGACGTCATCTCCAGCGTGAGCTTGGTGTACTCCAGCGGGAAGAAGCGCGGGGAGCGGGTCACCCAGTTCAGCCGGTAGCCGTGGACGTCGATCTCGCTGAGCAGGTCGTAGTAGATCTCGGCGGCGGACTGGCCGCTGCCCACCAGGGTGATCGACTTCTTCCGCTGGAGCTGCTCCTTGTGGTGCAGATAGCGGGAGTTGTGGATGAAGTCGCCGCCCAGGTCCCGGCAGGCCTCCGGGACGTGGGGCGTGGTGCCGGTGCCGAGGACGAGGTGGCGGGCGATGAAGGACTCACCGGTGTCGGTCCGCACCACGTACGCCTCGCCGTCGTAGATGACCTCGGTGACGGTGGTGCCGAAGCGGATGCTGCTCAGTCTGCTCGCGGCCCAGCGGCAGTAGTCGTCGTACTCGACGCGCAGCGGGTAGAAGTTCTCCCGGATGTAGAACGAGTAGAGTCTGCCCTTCTCCTTCAGGTAGTTGAGGAAGGAGTAGGGGGACGTCGGGTCGGCGAGGGTGACCAGGTCCGACATGAACGGCGTCTGCAGATGGGCACCGTCCAGGAACATTCCGGCGTGCCATGCGAAGTCCGGCTTGGACTCCAGGAAGATGCCGTCGAGTTCGGCGATGGGCTCGGTGAGGCAGGCCAGGCCGAGGTTGAAGGGCCCGAGCCCGATCCCCACGAAGTCGTAGGTCCTCGTCGAGGTGTCAGCAAGCGCGGTCAAGGGACTCTCCCAGGTACTGCTCGGCGTGGCCGGCGATCAGATCGAGGACGGCCGCGATGTCGGCCGTCGTGGTCTCGGGGTTGAGCAGGGTGAACTTCAGGTAGTGGCGCCCGCCCACCTTGGTGCCCGCGACCACGGCGTCGCCGGAGGCGAACAGGGCCTTGCGGGCGTAGAGGTTGGCGCGGTCGATCCCGGACGGGTCGGTGACGGCCGCCGGGATGTAGCGGAAGACCAGCGTGGACAGGCTCGGCTCGACGACCACGTCGAAGCGCGGGTCGGCGGCGAGCATCCGGAAGCCCACGGCGGCGAGGTCGCACACCTCGTCGAAGAGCCGGCCGATGCCGTCGGCGCCCATCACGCGCAGCGTCATCCACAGCTTGAGGGCGTCGAAGCGGCGGGTGGTCTGCAGGGACTTGTCGACCTGGTTGGGGATGCGCTCGGCCACCGCGCGCCGCGGGTTGAGGTAGTCGGCGTGGTAGGTGGCGTGCCGCAGCGTGGCGGCGTCCCGCACCAGCACGGCGGAGGAACTCACCGGCTGGAAGAAGGACTTGTGGTAGTCGACGGTGACCGAGTCGGCGTGCTCGATGCCGGCGATGCGGTCCCGGTACTTCAGCGAGGCGAGCAGCCCGCAGCCGTAGGCGGCGTCGACGTGCATCCAGGTGCCGTACTGCCCGCACAGCCCGGCGATCTCCGGCAGCGGGTCGATGGAACCGAAGTCGGTGGTGCCCGCGGTGGCGACCACGGCCATGGGGACCAGGCCGGACTCCTTGCAGCGCTCCAGCTCGCGGGCGAGGGCGACGGTCTGCAGGCGCTTGTCGTGGTCGACCGGGACCGGGACGACGGCGTCGGGGGCGAGGCCGAGCAGTTTCGCGGACTTCTTCACGCTGAAGTGGCTGACCTCGGAGGCGAAGATCCGCAGCTTGGCGAGCGAGTCGGTCTTGGCCTCCTCGCGGGCGAGCAGCAGCGCCTGGAGGTTGGACTGGGTGCCGCCGGAGGTGAACACGCCGTCGGCGGCCGGTCCCAGGCCGATGCGGCCGGCCGTCCAGTCGATGAGCTTGCGCTCGATGAGGGTGCCGCCGGCCGACTGGTCCCAGGTGTCCAGGGAGGAGTTGACGGCGGAGAGCACGGCCTCGCCGAGCACGGCCGGGATGACGACCGGGCAGTTGAGGTGGGCGAGGTAGCGCGGGTGGTGGAAGTAGACGGCGTCCCGGAGGTAGAGGTCCTCCAGCTCGTCCAGCGCGGCGGTGCTGTCGCCCAGGGGCTGGTCGAGGTCGACCGCGTCGATCAGCGGGGCCAGGGCGTCCACGGAGACCCCGGTGAACGGCCTTTCGGTGGTGGCGAGTTTGCCGGCCACCCGCTCGACTCCTTCGATCACGGAGCGGCGGTAGTGCTCCGCGTTGGTGTCGTTGAGCAGGTGCGAGCGCATGTGCGGGTCCTCCGGGGACGGTCCGGTGCGGGAGGGAGCGGGGTTGTCGTGCGTAACGCGTAGCGGCGTGACTTAGGTTAGCCTAACCTTGGTCACGCCGCCACTGGCTCCGGAATCGTGATCGTCCTCCCGCCCGGGGCGGTGACGAACAGTCAACTCGCCCGCCTACTCGCCCCGTTCGCGCAGCTGCTCCTCGGTCAGCCCGCGCCGCCAGTAGCCCACGAAGGTGACGCACCGGCGGTCGGTCCCGCGCTCGTCGACGAAGTGCCGACGCAGCGCCTTCACCCCCGACGCCTCGCCCGCGATCCACACGTACGGCCGTACGGCGGGCGGCAGTTGTTCCTGGCGGATGCTGTCCAGGGCCATGGGGACGTCCGGGGCCGCCCCGAGCCCGTTCCGCACGAACCAGGTGATCTCGGCCTCCGCCGCGGTCGTCAGATCGTGCACGTCCCCGGTGTGCGGCACCTCCAGCCAGGCCCGGACCGGGGTGCCGGCGGGCAGCGCCTCGAGCACGGCGGCGGTGGCGGGCAGGGCGGTCTCGTCCGCCCACAGCAGGATCAGATCGGTGCCCTCGGGCGGCCGGAAGCGGATGGACCGGTTGTCGGCGACGGCGGGACCGAGCAGCAGCACGCGGTCCCCCGCGGCGGCCCGCGCCGCCCAGCGGGAGGCGGGGCCCGCCGCCCCGCAGCCCCCGCCCTCGACGCCGTGCAGCACGAAGTCGATGTCGACCTCGGTGGTCAGCCCCGCGGCGTCCGTGCGCAGCCCGCGGAGGGTGTACGACCGCATCACCGCCCGCATGTCGTCGGGCAGTTCACGCCAGGCCTGCCACCAGCCGTCGCCCAGCTCGACCGGGACGACGGGTTGTTCCTGCCCGGGGTGGGGCAGGAACAGCGACAGCGACTGGTCGAGCCCCCGCGAACGGAACTCGCGCAGCTCGGGCCCGCCGAAGGTGACCCGGACCAGGGACGGCGTGAGCCGCCTGGTGCGCAGCACCTGCAGGTCGAAGAAGCGGAACGGACTGGCCACGGCGGTGGTCATGCGGGGCTCCAGTGGGGGCGGGGGAGAGGGCCCGCGTCAGGGCGCAGGGGACGGCGCGGATTGTGCGACCGGCCGCGAGTCACCCCGCGGCCGGTCCGTCGTCCGCCCCGTGCGCCCGACGACTGCCGGACCCGGCTCAGCTGACCTTCTTGGCCTTCTCGAGGGCGGCGGCGAGGTTCTCCACCAGCGGCACGCACTTGTCGTACGACAGGATCGGCTCGGCGGAGCGCGGGATGACCTGGCCGGCCTTGACCGCGGGCAGCTTCTTCCAGGTCGCCTCGGTGATGTCCTTCGGCTGGATCGCCGACGTACGGTCGTCCATCATGATGATGTCGGCCTCGTACTTGTCGATGTTCTCCCAGCTCAGGCTCTCGAACCAGCCGCCGGTGTCCTTCTTGGCCTCCTCGGACGGCTCGACGAAGTTCACGCCGAGGGCCTTGAAGTACTCGAGGTCGACGGAGAGGTTGGTGCCGGAGACGTAGAACAGCTCCTGGCTCGCGGAACCGGCCATCACCTTGATGTCCGGGTTGGCCTTTGCGGCCTTGCGCAGCCGCGCGGAGGCCTCCTCGAAGCGCTTCTTCGCCTCGACGGCCTTCGCGGCCCTCATGTCGGCGCCCAGGGACTCGGCCAGCTCCCACATGCGCTGCAGCGGCTTGGTGAGCTGACGGTCGTAGACGGAGATGGCGACGCTCGGCGCCAGCTTGGCGATCTTGTCCTTGGACTTCTCGGGGACGTACCAGAGGGTGCCGGCGCTGTCGAAGGTGGTGGAGATGAGGACGTCGGGGGCGAGCGCCGCGTACTTCTCCACGTTGAACTGGTCCCAGACGTTGCCCAGGATGGTCACCTTGCTGATGTCCATGTCGCCGGCCTGGACATCGGCCTTGCCGTCCTTGGTCCTGGTCGGGCCGAAGACGCCCTTGACCTCGATGCCGTAGTCGTACAGGGCGGCGGCGACACCGGTGAACGCGACGATGTTCGCGGGCACCTTGCCGAGCTTCACGGTCTCGCCGCGGTCGTCCTTGTAGGTCCACGGCCCGGACTTGGCCTCGCCCTTCGAGCCCGAGCCGCTGTCCTTCTTGTCGTCTCCGCAGGCCGTGAGCACGGCCCCGAGTCCGAGAGCGCCACCGGCGGCGAGCAGTCCGCGACGGGAGAAGCGGGCGGTTCTGGCATTCGACATGGGCGGGTCTGCTTTCGTGCGTACGGAGCCGGCGGATGCACGCCGATCCCCCCGGCTGGAAACAGGCTTAGGCTAGCCTAACCTCATCTCCCATCCCAGAGGGCGCCCACCCCCATCCACGGTGATCCCGATCACCCGCGCAGGACGTCATGGCACACGGCGTCAGATGTCACCGGCGCCGGGTGACCCGGACGGTCAGCACGCCGCTCGTCCAGCTGCTTGCAGATGCGGCGGACCGTGCCCTCGTGACGCTTCGCCGGGTGCCTCATGGCCAGTACGGGTCCCGACGGGCCGATCTCGACGCACCAAGCTCCTTCGAGGCCCTCGGCGTAAGCCTCGAGTTGCTCGGCGATGGCGCGCATCCTGGCGTAGTCCACGGCCCGCCGGTACCGATGGCGGCGTCGGCCTGCGCCCGGTGCAGCGAGACACAGGCCGACGTCGCGGTCGGTCAGCCCGCGAGACCCAGTTCGCGGGCGATCAGCATGCGCTGGACCTCGCTGGTGCCCTCGCCGATCTCGAGGATCTTGGAGTCGCGCCACATGCGGGCCACCGGGTACTCGTTCATGAAGCCGTAGCCGCCGTGGATCTGGGTGGCGTCGCGGGCGTTGTCCACCGCGATGGTCGAGGAGTAGAGCTTCGCCAGGGCCGCCTCCTTCTTGAAGGGCTCGCCGGCCACCAGGCGGCTGGCGGCGTCGCGCCAGGTGAGGCGGGCGGTGTGGGCCTTCATCTCCATGTCGGCGATCTTGAACTGGATCGCCTGGTTGGCGCCGATCGGGCGGCCGAAGGCGTGGCGCTCCTTGGCGTACTTCACCGACTCGTCGACGCAGCCCTGGGCCAGGCCCGTCGCCAGCGCCGCGATCGCGATGCGGCCCTCGTCGAGGATGCGCAGGAACTGGGCGTAGCCGCGGCCCTCCACGCCGAGCAGGTTCGACTTGGGGACGCGGACGTCCTGGAAGGACAGCTCCCGGGTGTCGGAGGCGTTCCAGCCGACCTTGGAGTAGGGGGCCGCCACCGTGAAGCCGGGGGTGCCGGACGGGACGATGATCGACGAGATCTGCGGCTTGCCGTCGGGCTTGCGGCCGGTGACCGCGGTGACCGTCACCAGGCCGGTGATGTCCGTGCCGGAGTTGGTGATGAAGCACTTGGTGCCGTTGATGACCCACTCGCCGGTCGCCTCGTCCAGGCGGGCCGTGGTCCGGGTGGCGCCGGCGTCGCTGCCGCCGTCCGGCTCGGTCAGGCCGAAGGCGCCCAGGATCTCGCCCGAGCACAGGCGCGGCAGCCACTCGCGCTTCTGCTCCTCGGTGCCGAAGAGATGGATCGGCATGGCGCCCAGGGAGACACCGGCCTCCAGGGTGATGGCCACCGAGGAGTCGACCCGGGCCAGCTCCTCCAGGGCCACACCGAGCGCGAAGTAGTCGCCGCCCATGCCGCCGTACTCCTCCGGGAACGGCAGACCGAACAGCCCCATGCGGCCCATCTCCCGCACGATCTCGTACGGGAACTCATGACGCTCGTAGAAGTCGCCTATCTTCGGCGCCACCACGTCGTGCGCGAACTCCTCGACCGTACGGCGGAGTTCTTCCAGTTCGGGGGAGAGCTTGTGGTCCATGGTCGTTCACTGCTCCTGGTGGGAGAGGGCTCGTACGGTGCGGGACGGGCTGGGTCGGCCCAGGTGCGCGGCCATCCAGACGCTGGTGGCGACCAGACGGCCGAGATCGACCCCGGTGCGGATGCCGAGGCCCTGCAGCATCCACACGAGGTCTTCGGTGGCGAGGTTTCCGGTGGCGGACTTCGCGTACGGGCAGCCGCCGAGGCCGCCCGCGGAGGAGTCGACGGTGGTGACTCCCTGCTGGAGGGCCGTCAGGGTGTTCGACAGGGCCTGGCCGTAGGTGTCGTGGAAGTGGACGCCGATGACGGAGACCGGCACCCCGGCCTCCCGCAGCGCCGTCAGCAGCGCCTTCACATGGCCCGGGGTGGCCACGCCGATGGTGTCGCCCAGGCTCAGCTCGTCGCAGCCCATGTCGAGCAGTGCCCGGCAGACCTTCACGACCTGCGGGATGGGGACCGGGCCCTCCCAGGGGTCGCCGAAGCACATCGACAGGTAGCCGCGCACCCCCACCTGCTGCGCCTTGGCCCGCGCCACCACCGGCTCGAACATGGCCAGCGCCTCGTCCACCGTGCGGTTGAGGTTGGCCTTGGCGAAGGACTCGGTGGCGCTGGCGAACACCGCGACCCGGCGGGCGCCGAGCGCCAGCGCCCGGTCCAGGCCGCGTTCGTTGGGGACCAGCACCGGCAGCTCCACCGGCAGGTCCGCGACCGCCGGGTAGAGCTGCTCGGCGTCGGCCAGCTGGGGCACCCACTTGGGGTGGACGAAGCTGGTGGCCTCGATGATCTCCAGGCCCGTCCGGGCCAGTCGGCGGATGAACTCCGCCTTCACCTCGGTCGGGACGGTCGCCTTCTCGTTCTGCAGGCCGTCGCGCGCGCCGACCTCGTAGATCCGCACCCGCTCGGGCAGGCCCTCGGCCGGTACGGTCATCGGGAGGCCGAGCGAGCTGGTGCCGGCGGTGGTCATGACTGCGCCTCCTCCTGAGCGGGCTCCTCGTCGGGAGCGATGACCGCCAGGACCTGGTCCATGGCGACCGTGGTGCCGGGCGTCACATCGAGTTCGGTGACCGTGCCGGCGTGCGGGGCGGAGATGACGTGCTCCATCTTCATCGCCTCCACCACCAGCAGGCTCTGGCCCGCGGCCACCTGGTCGCCGACGGCGACCTTCACCACCGTCACCGTGCCGGGCATCGGCGCGGTCAGCGAGTCGGCACCGGCGTGGGCCGCCCGGTTGAGTGACGCGGCCACCGGGTCGTGGTCGCGCACATGCCAGGCGTCGCCGTCCCGGCCCAGCCAGTCGGCGGCGCGGTGGAAGGTGTGGGTGATGCCGTCCAGCACCACCGTCACCCGGTCCTCCTCGACCGTGCCCTCGCCGCGCGGGCTGTAGGACACCGGGTCCTGGACCTTCAGTTCGAACGTCACCGGCTTGTGCCGGCCGCCCATCCGCCAGCCGCTCGGCACCGAGAAGGGGTCGGTCCAGCCCTCCCCGCGCGGGCGCAGCGCGTCCAGCCGCACCGCCGCGGCGGCCTCGTAGACCTCCTCGGGGACGTCGGTGACGACCAGGGAGTCCACCTCGCGCTCCACCAGCCCGGTGTCCATGTCGCCGCTGACCACCGCCGGATGCGCAAGGAGCCGCCGCAGGAACCCGGCGTTGGTCTGCACGCCCAGCGTGACCGTCTCCGCGAGGGCGGCGCGCAGCCGGCGCAGCGCGGTCGCCCGGTCGGGGCCGTGCGCGATCACCTTGGCGAGCATCGGGTCGTAGAGGCTGCCGACCTCCGTGCCCTCGCTGAGCCCGGAGTCGGTGCGCACACCGTCCCCTTGCGGCTCGCGGAGCCTGAGGACCGTGCCGCCGGAGGGGAGGAAGCCGCGCGCCGGGTCCTCGGCGCAGATCCGGGCCTCCACCGCGTGCCCGGTGAGCCGTATGTCCTCCTGGGCGAAGCCCAGCGGCTCGCCCGCGGCCACCCGCAGCTGCCACTCCACCAGGTCCAGGCCGGTGATCAGCTCGGTGACCGGGTGCTCCACCTGGAGGCGGGTGTTCATCTCCATGAAGTAGAACGACGACACGGGGGGTTCGGGGGGTGTCCCCCCGACGGGCGCAGTGCCGCCGGGGACGATGAACTCCACGGTGCCCGCGCCCCGGTAGCCGCAGGAGCGGGCCGCCTGGACGGCCGCCTCGCCCATCGCCGCACGGGTCGCCTCGTCGAGGAGCACGCTGGGCGCCTCCTCGATGATCTTCTGGTGGCGGCGCTGCAGGGAGCACTCGCGTTCACCCAGGTGGACGACGTTGCCGTGGGCGTCGGCGAGGACCTGGATCTCGATGTGCCGGGGGCGGTCGATCCACCGCTCGACCAGCAGCGTGTCGTCGCCGAAGGAGGCGCGGGCCTCCCGGCGGGCGGCGGCGATCTCCTCGGCCAGCCTCGCCTCGTCCCGCACCAGGCGCATGCCCTTGCCGCCGCCGCCCGCGGAGGGCTTCAGCAGCACCGGCATGCCGATCTCGCGGGCGGCCTCGACGAGCTGCTCGTCCGTCAGCCCGGCCCCGCTGGAGCCGGGAACGACCGGCACACCGGCCGCCTTGACCGTTTCCTTGGCCCGGATCTTGTCGCCCATCAGGGAGATGGCGTCCGCCGGGGGACCGACGAACACCAGGCCCGCGTCCGCGCAGGCGCGGGCGAAGGCGGCGTTCTCGGCGAGGAAGCCGTACCCGGGGTGGACCGCCCGGGCGCCGGTGCGGGCGGCGGCCTCCAGCAGCCGCTCGACCGACAGATAGCTCTCGGCGGCCGGCGCCGGTCCGATCCGCACCGCCGTGTCGGCCTCCCGGACGTGCCGGGCGCCCGCGTCCGCGTCGGAGAAGACGGCCACCGAGCGCACGCCCATCGACCGCAAGGTGCGGATGACGCGGCAGGCGATCTCGCCGCGGTTGGCCACCAGAACTGTCTCGAACATCGTCGTCCGTCCCCTCACATCCGGAAGACGCCGAACTGGGGGTCACCCAGGGGCGCGTTGGCGCAGGCGGTCAGGGCCAGGCCCAGCACCTGGCGGGTGTCGAGGGGGTCGATGACCCCGTCGTCCCACAGGCGGGCCGTCGCGTAGTAGGCGTTCCCCTGGCGCTCGTACTGGGCACGGATCGGGGCCTTGAAGGCCTCCTCTTCCTCCGCGGGCCACTCCTCGCCGCGCGCCTCCATCTGGTCCCGCTTGACCGTCGCGAGCACCGAGGCGGCCTGCTCGCCGCCCATCACCGAGATCTTGGCGTTGGGCCACATCCACAAAAAGCGGGGGGAGTAGGCCCGGCCGCACATCGAGTAGTTGCCCGCGCCGTAGGAGCCGCCGACCACCACCGTCAGCTTCGGCACCCGGGTGCAGGCGACCGCGGTGACCATCTTGGCGCCGTGCTTGGCGATGCCGCCCGCCTCGTAGTCCTTGCCGACCATGAAGCCGGAGATGTTCTGCAGGAACACCAGCGGGATGCCGCGCTGGTCGCACAGCTCGATGAAGTGGGCGCCCTTCTGGGCGGACTCGGAGAACAGGATGCCGTTGTTGGCGACGATCCCCACCGGGTGGCCGTGGATCCGGGCGAAGCCGGTCACCAGGGTCTGCCCGTACTCCGACTTGAACTCGGCGAACCGGGAGCCGTCCACCACCCGGGCGATGATCTCGCGCACGTCGTAGGGGGTGCGGGAGTCGACCGGCACCACCCCGTACAGCCCGGCTGGGTCCACCTTCGGCTCCACGGCCGGCTCCACGTGCCAGGGCGGCTGCCGGCGGGCGGGGAGCGTGGAGACGATGGTGCGCACGATCCGCAGCGCGTGCGCGTCGTCCTCCGCGAGGTGGTCGGTCACGCCGGACACCCGCGAGTGCACCTCGCCGCCGCCCAGCTCCTCCGCCGTCACCACCTCACCGGTGGCCGCCTTCACCAGCGGGGGACCGCCGAGGAAGATCGTGCCCTGGTTGCGCACGATCACCGCCTCGTCGCTCATCGCGGGCACATAGGCGCCGCCCGCCGTGCAGGAGCCGAGCACCGCCGCGATCTGCGGGATGCCGGCGCCGGACATGCGGGCCTGGTTGTAGAAGATCCGCCCGAAGTGGTCCCGGTCCGGGAACACCTCGTCCTGCATCGGCAGGAAGGCACCGCCGGAGTCGACCAGGTAGACGCAGGGGAGGCGGTTGTCGAGGGCCACCTCCTGGGCGCGCAGATGCTTCTTGACCGTCATCGGGTAGTACGTGCCGCCCTTGACCGTGGCGTCGTTGGCGACGATCACGCACTCCCGGCCGCTCACCCGGCCGATGCCGGCGATCACCCCGGCCGCCGGCGCCTGCCCGTCGTACATCCCGTCGGCGGCCAGCGGGGCGAGCTCCAGGAACGGCGAGCCGGGGTCCAGGAGGGTGTCCACGCGGTCGCGCGGGAGCAGCTTGCCCCGCGCGGTGTGCCGCGCCCGCGCCTTCTCGCCCCCGCCGAGCGCCGCCGCGGCCAGCTTGGCGCGCAGCTCCTCGACGAGCGCGCGATGCGCCTCCTCGTTGGCCCGAAAGGCCTCCGACGCGGGATCGGCCGCGCTGTGAAGCTCCGGTGCCTCGTGCATCCTTGCGGTCCCCTCACCTTGTTAATGAGCGTTAACGCATTTCCTTCAGGTTAACGACCGCTAACCTACCTGTCTAGAATCATCTGCATGACCACCAGAACCGACGCACTCACCCGCCGCGAGCAGATCCTCAAGGAGGCCGCCCGTCTGTTCGCCGAGCGCGGTTTCCACGGCGTCGGGGTGGACGAGATAGGTGCCGCGGTCGGGATCAGCGGACCCGGGCTCTACCGGCACTTCGCGGGCAAGGACGCGATGCTCGCGGAGCTGCTGGTCGGGATCAGCGGGCAGCTGCTCACCGGGGCGAAGCGGCGGCTGGCGGAGGCCGACGGGGTGCCGGCCGAGGAGGTCCTCGACTCGCTGATCGAGGGCCACATCGACTTCGCGCTCGACGACCGTCCCCTCATCACCCTGCACGACCGCGAGCTGGACCGCCTCCGGGACAGCGACCGCAAGCTGGTGCGCCAGCTGCAGCGGCAGTACGTGGAGCTGTGGGTGTCGGTGGTCCGCGAGGTCTACCCGCAGCTGCCCGAGCCCGCCGCCCGGTCGGCGGTGCACTCGGTGTTCGGGCTGCTCAACTCCACCCCGCATCTGGCCCGCCCCGGCTCCCTGCCCGGCCGGGCGAAGACGGCCGAGCTGCTGCACCGGATGGCCCGCGGCGCCTTCGCGGCGGCCGCCCAGAACTGACCCTGCGTGGCCGCCCGGGGCTGACCCGGCCGCGCCGCCCCGGCCGCACTCCGCCCCGGCGTGACGAGCGTTACGGGGTGCCCACCCTTTACGGCCGTTGATACTGGCCGGTATCTTCAAGTCTGAGCAAGCGCTTAGACATGACCCTGTTCGTGGAGGTGGCGGAGTGCGCCGTACGGTTTTCAACGAGGATCACGAGGCGTTCCGGGAGACCATCCGCGCCTTCATCGAGGCCGAGGTCGTGCCGGTCTACGACGAGTGGTTCGCGGCCGGCCAGGCGCCGCGCGACTTCTACTACAAGCTCGGTGAGCTGGGCATATTCGGCATCAGCGTGCCGGAGGAGTACGGCGGCGCGGGCCTGGAGACCCACAAGTTCGAGGCCGTCCTGTACGAGGAGACCTCCCGCGCCGGCGTGATGTTCGGCGGCTCCGGCGTGCATGTGCTGCTCGCCCTGCCCTACCTGAAGATGCTCGCCACCGACGAGCAGAAGAAGCGCTTCCTGCCGAAGTTCGTCACCGGTGAGGAGATGTGGGCCATCGCGATGACCGAGCCGGGCACCGGCTCCGACCTCGCGGGCATGAAGACCACCGCCAAGCTCAGCGAGGACGGCACCCACTACGTCCTCAACGGCGCCAAGACCTTCATCACCGGCGGCGTGCACGCCGACAAGGTGATCGTCTGCGCCCGCACCGCGCCGCCCACCGCCGAGGACCGCCGCCACGGCATCTCCCTGTTCGCCGTGGACACCAAGTCCGAGGGCTACTCGGTCGGCCGCAAGCTGGACAAGCTGGGCCTGCGCGTCTCCGACACCGCCGAACTGGCCTTCGTCGACGTCAAGGTCCCCGTCGAGGACCTGCTCGGCGAGGAGAACAAGGGCTTCTACTACCTCGGCCACAACCTGGCGTCCGAGCGCTGGGGCATCGCCTACGGCGCCTACGCGCAGGCTGCCGCCGCGGTCCGCTTCACCAAGCAGTACGTGCAGGAGCGCACCGTCTTCGGCAAGCCGGTCGCCCACTTCCAGAACACCAAGTTCGAACTGGCCGCCTGCCAGGCCGAGGTGGACGCCGCCCAGGCCGTCGCCGACCGCGCCCTGGAGGCCCTGGACGCCGGCGAGCTCACCCCCGCCGAGGCCGCCAGCGCCAAGCTCTTCTGCACCGAGGTCGCCCACCGCGTGATCGACCGCTGCCTCCAGCTGCACGGCGGCTACGGCTACATGAACGAGTACCCGATCGCCCGCCTGTACGCGGACAACCGCGTCAACCGCATCTACGGCGGCACCAGCGAGATCATGAAGACGATCATCGCCAAGGACATGGGTCTGTGACCCGTCCTTCGGCTCACCCCGGGGCTCTGATCCGCACCGTATGAGCGAGGCACTCCAGTCCCTCCTCGATCTGCTCGACCTCGAGCGGATCGAGGAGGACATCTTCCGCGGCCGGTCCCGGTCCTCCGTCGTGCCCCGGGTCTTCGGCGGCCAGGTGGCCGCGCAGGCGCTGGTCGCCGCCGGGCGCACGGTCCCCGAGGACCGGCCCGCGCACTCCCTGCACGCGTACTTCCTGCGCCCCGGCGACCCCGGCGCGCCCATCGTCTACTCCGTCGACCGCATCCGGGACGGCCGCTCCTTCACCACCCGCCGGGTGGTGGCAATCCAGCACGGCAAGCCGATCTTCCACCTCTCGGCGTCCTTCCAGACGTACGAGGAGGGCCTGGACCACCAGGAGCCGATGCCCAACGCGCCGGACCCGGCCACCCTGCCCACCGGCGAGGAACGGCTGCGCGGCTATCCGCACCTGCCCGCCGAGACGGTCGAGCGGTTCCTGGAGTCACGGGCCGCCGTCGACCTGCGCTATGTCGACGACCCCCCGTACGGCGACTACGGGCACCCGCGCGAGCCGCACTCGCAGGTGTGGTTCCGCACCAACGGCAAGCTGGCCGACGACCCGCTGCTGCACGTCGTACTGGCCACGTACGTCTCCGACATGACCCTGCTGGACTCGGTGCTGCTCGCGCACGGCCGCGGCGGCTGGGCGGTCGGCGATGTGGTGGGGGCCTCCCTGGACCACGCGATGTGGTTCCACCGCCCCTTCCGCGCCGACGAGTGGCTGCTGTACGACCAGCACTCCCCGTCCGCCTCCGGCGGGCGCGGTCTCGGCCAGGCCCGCATCTACACCCAGGACGGGCGGCTGGCCGTCTCGGTCATCCAGGAGGGCGTGGTCCGCGTCCCGCGCGGCTGACGGACACGACGCAGGGCGTGACGGACACGACGCCGGCCGCCGGTGCCGTGCCCGTGCTCTCTCCTCTCCTACTGCGCGTCCAGCCCGGCCTCCGCCAGCAGATACGCCGTCATCGGGTCGTAGTAGCGGGGGCTGACCACGTGGTCGTCGAGGGGGACCACCACCTGGACCGTGCCCTCGGACTCCGCGATGAACAGGGCGGGGTCGTTGCAGTCCGCGTAGCCGACCGAGTCGACGCCGTGCTGCCCGGCGTAGCCCGCCCAGCCGTGGTCGGCGACGACCAGGTCCGGCAGCGGCCGCCCTTCCTGTTCCAGCGCGGTCAGGATCGCCTTCATCGGCTCGCCGGAATGGGTGTGCCAGAGGGTGGCGCCGTGCTCCAGGACCGCCACGTCCGCGAACTGCATCACATAGCCCTCGTCCGTGGTCAGGCCGTCCGGGATCACCACGATCTCGCAGCCGGCGGCGCGCAGCGCGGCGGCCGTGGCCCGGTGCACGTCCAGCAGCCCGCCGGGGTGGCCGGTGGCCAGCAGGACCCGCTGTCTGCCGTCGGCCGCCTTGCGCAGCCGGCCGGCCATGCGCTCCAGCGCGGCGACGGTCAGCTCCGGGTCGATGGTGTCCTGGCCGTACCGGTGCCCGGGGTCGTCGTTCACGCCGACCCGCTCCGCCATCACCGCGAGCACGTCCTGCTCGTCGCTCCAGCGGTCGCCGAGTTCCAGGCCCAGCCAGTAGTGGCGGTCGCCGTTGGCCAGCTTGCGGTAGTGGGAGAGGTTGTTCTCGCGCGGGGTCGCCACATCGCCCGCGATACGGGTGGCGGTCAGATGCTGGATGAGCTCGCTGCGGCTGGGTGTCCCGGATATCGGCATGCCCACCATTGTGAGGCAGCGCGGGGCGCCAGTCTGCGGCGTATCGACCGCTGGGACGTGCGTCACGTACTCAGACGGCTACGCACAGATACTCACCCTGAGCGCGCTTCTTCAGCAGCACCCCTCAGGCCCGCTTCAGCGCGAACCAGAGCTCCATGCGCACGTCCGGGTCGTCCAGGTCGGCGTCGAGCAGGGCGGCGCAGCGGGCGATGCGCTGGCGCACGGTGTTGCGGTGCACGGACAGGGCGACGGCGGTGCGGTCCCAGCTGCCGTGCAGGGAGAGCCAGGTGCGCAGGGTGTCGGTGAGGGCGGGAGAGCCGGCGAGGGGCGCGAGCAGCGCGCGGGCGTGCTCGTCGGCGTCCGCGGGCGCGAGGAGATCGGTGAGCGCGGGGCGGTCGCGGTGCCGGACCAGCGGGGCGCGGGTGGCGCGCGCCCGGGCCAGTGCCTGGGCGGCCTGGGTGTCGGCGGCGGGCCAGTCGGCGGGGGCGGCGGGCCCGCTGACGCCGAGGGTCCAGCCGGGCAGGGCCTCCAGCTGCCGGTCGGCGGGGACCAGGACGCGTACGACGTCCTCGGCCAGGTCGACCAGGGCGGAGCCGAGCGCGGCGCCCAGGGCGGAGGCGGCCACGGCGTCCGGGGGCAGGCCGGTGCTCGGCCGGCCGTGCACGATCCGCCGCCGCTCGCTGCCGAGGAGCGGAGCCACCTCTTCCGGGGAGGCGCCCAGGAGCAGGCGCACCAGGGCGGAGGAGCGGGCCGCGCCGGTGGCGCTCTGCTGGTCGCCGGTGAGCAGGGAGAGCAGAACGGCGGCCACCGAGGCGATGGTGTGGTCGGTGGAGGCGCGGTGCGGTACGGCCACGGCCAGCACGAAGCCGTTGTCCGTGCCGAGGGCGTAGGCGGCGAGGTGGGTGCCCGCGAGGGTGTCCGTGGCGCTGGAGGGGTGCGGTCCCACCGGGCCCACCGGCTCGGCGGGCACGTCCTGGGCCCTCGCGGCAGCGGAGGAGGCCCGGTCGCCTGCGGCAGCGGAAGGAGCCCGGCCGCCTGCGGCACCGGCGGAGGCTTGGCCGCCTGCGGCAGCGGAGGAGGCCCGGCCGCCTGCGGCACCGGAAGGAGCGCGGCCGCCTGCGGCACCGGCGGAGGCATGACCGCCCGCGGCACCGGAAGAAGCCCGGCCGCCCGCGGCAGCGGAGGAGGTACGGCCGCTTGCCGCGGCACCGGTGGGCTCCTGGTCCACGGCCGGTCCCGGACGTACCACCGAGGCCAGCCGGGCCATGCCCGACCGCACCTCGGGCGGCGGCTCCGCGCCCGCCGAGGCCAGCGCGGTGTTCTCCGGGCCGAACAGCACCGCGTGCCCGTCCAGGCGGCGGGCCAGCTGGCGCAGCACCGCCGGGATCGGGTCCGGGCGGGACGCCGCGGCGGCCAGGCTCTGCTGGGCCTCGGTGACCCGGCGCAGCTCGGCCACCCGGGCGCGGGCCATCAGCTGCCACACCGCGCGGGCCACGCCGGAGAACGTGGTCCGGGGCGGGACCTCAAGGAGCGGCAGGCCGTGCAGGTCGCAGCACTCGGCGAGCGCGGCCGGAACCGCGTCGTGCAGCGGGGCCAGGCCAAAGCCGAGCGCGGCGCCGCCCGCCGCCACGATCCGGGAGACATAGGCGTCGAAGTAGCCCGTGCCCGCGCCCTCCGGGATGTGCACACCGGCCGTGAGCAGCAGCTCCCCGCCATGCAGGTACGGGTACGGATCCGCCATCTCCGAGGTGTGGACCCAGTGGATCACGGCCCCCGGATCGGCGGGCCCGGCGACCCGGCGCAGGCCCAGGTCCTCGCGGGCCAGCAGGGCTTCCAGCGGGATGGGCGGGGTCGGGGGGACCGCGGGTTCCGGCATGGTGGACGTTTCCTCCACTCCGTTCGGTCCAGGATGGATGAAACGTACACTTCGCAGACGCTTTTCGGCCACCTAGGGTCACTTCAGACCGGCAGGCCGCGGGTACGGGCGGATGTCCCCGCGCCGCTCCGCCGGAATCCCTTCCATCAGCACGACACGCCACTGAGAGTGCGTGAAGGAGGCCCCCATGGCCGTGGACTACCTGGTCATCGTCGTCTATCTGGCCGGCATGCTGGCCATGGGCTGGTGGGGCATGCGCCGCGCCAAGTCCAAGAGCGAGTTCCTGGTGGCGGGCCGCCGTCTGGGCCCCGCCATGTACTCCGGCACTATGGCCGCCATCGTCCTGGGCGGCGCCTCCACCATCGGCGGTGTGGGCCTCGGCTACCAGTACGGCCTGTCCGGCGCCGGAATGGTCTTCACCATCGGCCTCGGCCTGCTCGCGCTGAGCATCTTCTTCTCGGCCCGCATCGCCCGCCTGAAGGTCTACACCGTCTCCGAGATGCTCGACCTGCGCTACGGCGGCCGGGCCGGCGTGATCTCCGGCGTGGTGATGTGGGGCTACACGCTGATGCTGGCGGTGACCTCCACCATCGCCTACGCCACGATCTTCGACGTCCTCTTCGACATCAACCGCACCCTCGCCATCGTGCTGGGCGGCTCCATCGTGGTCGCCTACTCCACGCTCGGCGGCATGTGGTCCATCACGCTGACCGACATGGTGCAGTTCGTCGTCAAGACCATCGGCGTGCTGCTCCTGCTGCTGCCGATCGCCGTCGTCAAGGCGGGCGGCTTCAGCGAGATGAAGGCCCAGCTGCCCACCGAGTACTTCGACCCGCTGGGCATCGGCGGGAGACGATCTTCACCTATGTGCTGATCTACACCTTCGGCATGCTGATCGGCCAGGACATCTGGCAGCGCGTGTTCACCGCCCGCAGCGACGCCACCGCCAAGTGGGGCGGCACCGTCGCCGGCACCTACTGCCTGGTCTACGCCCTCGCCGGCGCGGCGATCGGCACCGCCGCCAAGGTGATGTACCCGAAGCTCGCCAACCCCGACGACGCCTTCGCCACCATCGTCAAGGACGAGCTGCCCGTCGGCGTCCGCGGCCTGGTGCTCGCCGCTGCCCTCGCCGCCGTGATGTCGACCTCCTCCGGCGCGCTGATCGCCTGCGCCACCGTGGCCAACAACGACATCTGGGCCCGGCTGCGCGGCATCGTCCGGCCCTCCGGCGAGGTGCACGACGAGGTCAAGGGCAACCGCGCCTTCATCCTGCTCATGGGCCTGGCGGTGATCGCCACGTCCATCGCGCTCAACGACGTCGTCGAGGCGCTGACCGTCGCCTACAACCTGCTCGTCGGCGGGCTGCTGGTGCCGATCCTCGGCGGGCTGCTGTGGAAGCGTGGCACCGCGCAGGGCGCGCTCGCCGCGGTGGCCGTCGGCGGTGTGGCCGTCATCGGCCTGATGGCCGGTTACGGCATTCTCGCCAACGAGCCCATCTACTACGGTCTGCTGGCCTCCCTCGCCACCTACGTCGTGGTCTCCCTGGCGACCCCGCCGACCGACGCCGCCGTCCTCGCCGCCTGGCGCGAGCGCCTCGCCGGGCGTGGAGCCCCCGAAACCGAATCCGTGTCCGAAACCGTGCCCGCGGCCCAGTAAAGTCGAGGGGCAAGCAGTACATACGCGACGAAGCGTAGGAAAGAAGGCAGTTTTCATGAGCAGCACCGAGACGCCCCGCGGCCCCGTCGACTCCTCCCGCGTCCCGCGGTACGCGGGTCCCGCGACCTTCGCCCGGCTGCCGCGCCTCGACGAGGTCGGCACCGCCGATGTCGCCGTGGTGGGCGTGCCGTTCGACTCCGGCGTCTCGTACCGGCCGGGCGCCCGCTTCGGCGGCAACGCCATCCGTGAGGCGTCCCGGCTGCTGCGCCCCTACAACCCCGCGCAGGACGCCTCCCCCTTCGCCCTCGCCCAGGTCGCCGACGGCGGCGACATCGCGGTGAACCCGTTCAACATCAACGAGGCGGTGGAGACCATCGAGGCCGCCGCCGACGAGCTGCTCGGCACCGGCGCCCGCCTGATGACCCTCGGCGGCGACCACACCATCGCGCTGCCGCTGCTGCGCTCGGTGGCGAAGAAGCACGGCCCGGTCGCGCTGCTCCACTTCGACGCCCACCTGGACACCTGGGACACCTACTTCGGCGCCGAGTACACCCACGGCACCCCGTTCCGGCGGGCCGTCGAGGAGGGCATCCTCGACACCTCCGCCCTCTCCCACGTCGGCACCCGCGGCCCGCTCTACGGCAAGCAGGACCTCACCGACGACGAGAAGATGGGCTTCGGCATCGTCACCTCCGCGGACGTCTACCGCCGCGGCGCCGACGAGGTCGCCGACCAGCTGCGCCAGCGCATCGGCGACCGCCCGCTGTACATCTCCATCGACATCGACTGCCTCGACCCCGCCCACGCGCCGGGCACCGGCACCCCGGAGGCGGGCGGCATGACCTCCCGCGAGCTGCTGGAGATCCTGCGCGGGCTCGCCTCCTGCAACCTGGTCTCGGCCGACGTCGTCGAGGTGGCGCCCGCCTACGACCACGCCGAGATCACGTCCGTCGCCGCCTCCCACACGGCGTACGAGCTGACCACCATCATGACCCGTCAGATCGCGGAGGCCCGCGCCAAGTGACGCACGACCACGACCTGGTGCTCCGCCCCACCCCGTCCCAGACGGAAGCAGCGCTGAACCCTCCCCCCGGCCGCAACGGCGGAGACCTGGTCGTGGAGACCCTGGCCGGGCTGGGCGCGACCACCGTCTTCGGCCTGCCCGGCCAGCACGCCCTCGGCATGTTCGACGCCCTGCGCCGCTCCGACCTGCGCTACATCGGGCTGCGGGTGGAGAACAACGCGGGCTTCGCGGCCGACGCCTACGGCCGGATGACCGGTGAGGCGGCCCCGCTGCTGCTGTCCACCGGCCCCGGCGCGCTCACCTCGCTGGCCGCGCTGCAGGAGGCCGCGGCGGCCTCCGCCCCCGTGCTGGCCATCAGCAGTCAGATCCCCACGGCCGGCCTCGGCGGCGGACGCCACGGCTACCTGCACGAACTGCCCGACCAGGCGGCCTCGTTCCGGGGCGTGGTCAAGTCCGTCCACACGGTCCGTACGCAGTCCCAGATCCCGTCCGCGATCGCCGCCGCCTGGAAGTCGGCGCTGACCGCCCCGCACGGGCCGGTGTGGGTGGAGATTCCGCAGGACGTGCTGCTCGCCGAGGCGCACCTGCCGGTGGTGACCGCGCTGGACGCCACCCCCGACGAGCTGCCCCCGCGCCCCGAACTGACCGCGCTGGCCGCCCACTTGCTGTCCACGGCCGAACGGCCCGCGATCATCGCCGGCGGGGGAGTGGTCCGCGCGGACGCCTCCGGCAAGCTGCGCCGGCTCGCCGAGCGGCTCCAGGCACCGGTCGTCACCACCTTCGGCGGCAAGGGCGCCTTCCCCTGGAACCACCCGCTCTCCCTCCAGTCCTGGCTGGAGGACCGGCACACCACCGACTTCCTGGAGGACGCCGACGTCCTGCTGGTGGTCGGCTCCGGCCTCGGCGAACTCTCCTCCAACTACCACACGTTCAAGCCCCGCGGCCGGGTCATCCAGATCGAGGCCGACCTCGGCAAACTCGAGTCCAACCACCCCGGCATCGGCATCCACGCCGACGCCCGCCTCGCCCTCACCGCCCTGCTGGAGACGGTCGAGCCCCGCCGGGACGACACCGCCCCGGACCGGGTCCGCGAGCTGCTCTCCAAGGTCTCCGCCCGCATCGCCGCCCAGGACCTCACCCTGGAGCAGGAGATCCTGGCCTCGGTCCGCCGCGCCCTCCCCGCCGACGCGCCCTCCTTCTGGGACATGACGATCCTGGCCTACTGGGCCTGGTCGGCCTTCGACGCGGGCGGCCCGAACCTGCTGCACTCCGCCCAGGGCGCGGGCGGCCTCGGCTACGGCTTCCCCGCCGCCCTCGGCGCGGCGGCCGCCGACCCCACCCGCCCGGTCCTCGCCGTCTCCGGCGACGGCGGCGCCCTGTACTCCATCGCCGAGCTCGCCACCGCCCGCCAGTACGACCTCGACGTCACCTGGCTCATCGTCGACGACGGCGGCTACGGCATCCTCCGCGAGTACATGACCGACACCTTCGGCCAGGCGACGGCGACCGAACTGACCCGCCCCGACTACGCGGCCCTCGCCGAATCCTTCGGCGTCCCGGGCATCCGCACCACCCCCGAAACCCTGGAGCACGACCTCACCAAGGCCCTGTCAACCCCCGGCCCCTCCGTGGTCGTCCTCCCGGCGCTGCTGAGGATGTTCGCGCCTACGCATCTGGGGTGAGGCCAGCCGCCTGCGCATCTGAGGTGGGAGCGCCTGGGAACTCCGGGGTGAGCTCATCGGTTGAGGCGGCCGGGAGCTGAACCTCGGCCCAGACCGCCTTGCCGATCCCGTGCCGCCGCGGACACCAGCCCCAGCGCACGGCGAGGACGCTGACGATGCCGAGCCCTCTGCCCTCGGTGGAGTCGACCGTCACCGTTCTCGCCGTCGGCGGCCTGGTGTCGGCGTCGGCGACCTCCACGCCGACGGCAGGGTCGTCGAGGTGAACGACATGGTGCTCGACGGGCGGCCTGATGCGGGTCGGCCATATCTGGCTGCCCATCTGGATCGTCGACACGCTCTGGTCGTGGTCGTACACCGTGTTCCCGCGGCAAGGGTCCCGCTCGTAGTCCCCCGGCGTCGTGCATTCCTTGACAGGAATATAACCGCAGAGGAATATAGAGGCCATGTCCGAAGCCGCCCTCTGGGCCGCCCTGGCCGACGCGCACCGGCGGGCCATCGTGGCGCTGCTCCTCGCCGGCCCCAGGACCGTGGGGGAGATAGCCGAGGAGTGCGGCCTCAGCCAGCCCAGTGCCTCCAAGCACCTCAAGGTGCTGCGCGAGGCCGGCCTGGTCCGCGTCCGGCAGGAGGCGCAGCGCCGGCTGCACACCCTCGACCCCGCCCCGATGGCCGTGCTGGACGCCTGGCTGGCGCCGTACCGGAAGCTGTGGGGCGAGAGCCTCGACGCGCTGGGCCGCCGCCTGGACGAGCAGCCGGACACCACCGAACCGACCCCGAAGGACTGATCGCCATGGCCGCCGAGCCCACCGGCACCTTCCTCACCCTGGACGACGGCCGCCCCGCCGTCCGCTTCGTCCGCGCCTACCACCACCCCGTCGACCGGGTCTGGCGCTTCGTCACCGACCCCGACGAACTGGTCCACTGGTTCCCCTCGCGCGCCGAGATCGACCTGCGCCCCGGCGGCACCGTCGCCTTCAGCGGCGACCCCGCCATGGAGGACTCCACCGGCCGGGTGATCGCCGTCGACCCGCCCCGCCACCTCTCCTTCACCTGGGGCGAGGACGAGATCCACTTCGACCTGGAGGAGCTGGAGGAGCTGGAGGAGCTGGGGGAGAAGCGCACCCGCTTCACCCTCACCAATGTGCTGGGCGCCAGGAACACCGCCGCCCGCAACAGCGCCGGCTGGGACGTGTGCCTGTCCGCACTGGACGCCTGGGCGCGCGGCGAACGCTTCGAGGGGTCGCACGCGGGCCCCACGGAGCTGGGCAGGGAGCTGTACGAGGCGTACGTGGCGGCCGGGGTGCCCTCCGGGGCGCCGTTCCCCGGCGCGGACGGCTGACGCTCCCTGGTCGGAGCCGGTTTGTCACGGCGGGATGAAATCCGCTCCTGATCGCGTTGGTGCCTTCCGGTAGATCAGGCAGAGCGGCGGAGATCACGGGTCCTCGCAGATCTCGGATCGACGCAGATCACGGAGGGCACCGCGTGGACGCGCAACGGGGATGGGCACGGCGGCTGGCGGGATACGCCTGGCGGTATCCCAAGGACGTCGTCCTCGCCCTCGGCTCCTCCCTCGCCGGCATGGCGGTGATGGCGCTGGTGCCGCTGATCACCAAGGTGATCATCGACGACGTCGTAGGTGACCACACCCGCGCGATGATGCCCTGGGCCGGCGCCCTGATCGGCGCCGCGCTGCTGGTCTACGTCCTCACCTACATCCGTCGCTACTACGGCGGCCGGCTCGCCCTGGACGTGCAGCACGATCTGCGCACCGACATGTACCGGGCGATCACCCGGCTGGACGGGCGCCGTCAGGACGAGCTGTCCACCGGGCAGGTCGTCGGGCGGGCCACCAGCGACCTCCAGCTGATCCAGGGCCTGCTGTTCATGTTGCCGATGACCATCGGCAACATCCTGCTGTTCCTGATCTCGCTGGGCATCATGGCCTCGCTGTCGCTGCCCCTCACCCTGGTCGCGCTGGCCGTCGCGCCCGCCCTGTGGTGGATCGCCAAGCGCAGCCGCACCCGGCTGCACCCCTCCACCTGGTACGCCCAGGCGCAGGCCGCCGCCGTCGCCGGAGTGGTCGACGGCGCCGTCAGCGGCGTCCGCGTGGTCAAGGGCTTCGGGCAGGAGGAGCAGGAGACCGGCAAGCTGCGCGAGGTCGGGCGGCGGCTGTACGCGGGGCGGATGCGCACCGTCCGCCTGAACAGCAAGTACACCCCGGCCCTCCAGGCGGTCCCCGCCCTCGGCCAGGTGGGCATGCTCGCCCTCGGCGGCTGGCTGGCGGTGCGCGGTCACATCACGCTCGGCACCTTCGTCGCCTTCTCCACCTACCTGGCCCAGCTGGTCGGCCCGGTGCGGATGCTCGCCGTGGTGCTCACCGTCGGCCAGCAGGCCCGCGCCGGCACCGAACGCGTCCTGGAGCTGATCGACACCGAGCCGTCGCTCACCGACGGCACGAAGGAGCTGCCCGCCGACGCGCCCGCCACCGTCGAGTTCGACGACGTCTCCTTCGGCTACGACCCCGGGCACCCGGTCCTCGACGGCCTCTCCTTCGAGATCCGCCCCGGCGAGACCCTCGCCGTGGTCGGCTCCTCCGGCTCCGGCAAGTCCACCGTCTCCCTGCTGCTGCCGCGCTTCTACGACGTCACCGGCGGCGCGGTCCTGGTCGGCGGCCACGATGTGCGCGAGCTGACCACCGAGTCGCTGCGCGCCGCGATCGGCCTGGTCCCGGAGGACTCGTTCCTCTTCTCCGACACCGTGCGCAACAACATCGCCTACGGCCGCCCGGACGCCACCGAGGAGCAGATCAGAGCCGCCGCCCGTGCCGCCCAGGCGGACCGGTTCATCGCCGAGCTGCCCGACGGCTACGACACCACGGTCGGCGAGCACGGGCTGACCCTCTCCGGCGGCCAGCGCCAGCGCATCGCGCTCGCCCGCGCCATCCTCACCGACCCGCGCCTGCTGGTCCTGGACGACGCGACCTCCGCGGTGGACGCGCGGGTCGAGCACGAGATCCACGAGGCGCTGAGGGAGGTCATGCGGGGCCGCACCACCCTGCTGATCGCCCACCGCCGCTCCACCCTCAACCTCGCCGACCGCATCGCCGTCCTGGACTCCGGCCGGCTCGCCGACATCGGCACCCACGAGGAGCTCCAGCGGCGCTCACCCCTGTACCGGCGCCTGCTCACCGACCCCGACGAGCTGGGCGCCGTCTCCCCGGGCCACACCCCGCCCGCCGAGCCGCGCGAGGAGGACACCTCCGTCCGCGAGGAGCTGGACGCCGAGTTCGACGCCGAGCGCGGAGTCACCCCCAGGCTGTGGACGGGCGACCGCGAACCCAAGGACACCGCCCTGTCCGGCTCCCCGGCCACCCCCGAGCTGCTCGCCCAGGTGGAGGCACTGCCCCCGGCCACCGATGTGCCCGACGTCGACGAGGAGCGCGCCGTCCAGCCGGAGGACTCCTACGGCCTGCGCCGCCTGCTCAAGGGCTTCGGCCTCGCCCTGCTGGTCAGCCTCGCCCTGGTCGCCGTCGACGCCGGGATGGGCCTGCTGCTGCCGGTGCTGATCCGGCACGGCATCGACTCCGGTGTCACCCAGGCGTCCCTCGGCGCGGTGTGGGCGGCCTCCCTGCTGGCGCTGCTCACCGTGGCGGCGCAGTGGGCGGCGCAGATCGGCGAGACCCGGATGACCGGACGCACCGGTGAGCGCGTGCTGTACGCGCTGCGCCTGAAGATCTTCGCCCAGCTCCAGCGGCTCGGCCTGGACTACTACGAGCGCGAGCTGACCGGCCGGATCATGACCCGGATGACCACCGACGTCGACGCCCTGTCGACGTTCCTGCAGACCGGTCTGGTCACCGCGTTCGTCTCGGTGGTCACCTTCTTCGGCATCATGGTCGCCCTGCTGGTGATCGACGTGCAGCTGGCCCTGGTCGTGTTCGCCACGCTGCCGCCGCTGATCGTCGCCACCTACTTCTTCCGCCGGGCCAGCGTGAAGGCGTACGAACTGGCCCGCGAGCGGATCTCGGTGGTCAACGCCGATCTGCAGGAGTCGGTGTCCGGGCTGCGGATCGTGCAGGCCTTCCGGCGCGAGCGGGAGGGCCGGAAGCGGTTCACCGAGCGCAGCCTCGCCTACCGCAGCGCCCGCATCCGCGGCCAGTGGCTGATCTCCGTCTACTTCCCGTTCGTGCAGTTCCTGTCGTCCATCGCCGCGGCCGCCGTCCTGGTGGTGGGCGGCGCGCGGGTCGACGACGGCACGCTGACCACCGGCGCGCTGGTGGCGTACCTGCTCTACATCGACCTGTTCTTCGCCCCCGTGCAGCAGCTGTCCCAGGTCTTCGACGGCTACCAGCAGGCGACCGTCTCCCTGGGCCGCATCCAGCAGCTGCTGCGGGAGCCCACCTCCACCGAGCCCCCCGAGAAGCCCCTGCCGGTGCCCGCGCTGCGCGGCGAGATCGCCTTCGAGGGCGTGCACTTCACCTACGGCGGCACCGAGGAGCAGGAGGCCGCCCTGCGCGGCATCGACCTGCGCATCCCCGCCGGGCAGACCGTCGCGTTCGTCGGCGAGACCGGCGCCGGGAAGTCGACGCTGGTGAAGCTGGTCGCCCGGTTCTACGACCCGACCGCGGGCCGGGTCACCGTCGACGGCACCGACCTGAGGGACCTCGACCTCACCGCCTACCGGCACCGTCTCGGCGTGGTCCCGCAGGAGGCGTACCTGTTCCCCGGCACCGTCCGCGACGCCATCGCCTACGGCCGCCCGGACGCCACCGACGCCGAGGTCGAGGCGGCGGCCCGCGCGGTCGGCGCGCACGAGATGATCGCCACCCTGGAGGGCGGCTATCTGCACGAGGTCGCCGAGCGCGGACGCAACCTCTCCTCCGGCCAGCGCCAGCTGATCGCCCTGGCCCGCGCCGAACTGGTCGACCCGGACATCCTGCTGCTCGACGAGGCCACCGCCGCCCTGGACCTGGCCACCGAGGCCCAGGTCAACCAGGCCACCGACCGGCTGGCCGGCCGCCGCACCACCCTGGTCGTCGCCCACCGGCTGACCACGGCCGCCCGCGCGGACCGGGTGATCGTCATGGACGCCGGCCGCGTCGCCGAGGACGGCACCCACGACGAACTGCTGCAACGCGGCGGCAAGTACGCCGAGTTGTGGCGCACGTTCGTCGGGGAGGACACCGCGGCGGTGCTGTCCTAGTAGGGCCTTTCGTCTGGATCAGCCTGCGGGACATCGCCGGCGCTCTGTCAGCACCGTGACGGGTGCGGACGGTGCCGTCGTGGCCCTCGCGCAACCGTTCGCCCCGCGTCAAGCGTCCGTAAAGCCGTACGCGGTTGGACATGTCGGGTGCATACGGGGAGGACGACTGTGGGCAGTGGAGCGATACACCGGCGACTGGTGCTCCCCCTGGCCGTGCTGACCGCCTCCGGGCTGCTCGCCCTCGCCGCTCCCACCGAGGCGCACGCCGCCGCACCCTGCCCCGGACGCAAGGTGCGCACCCTGGCGTTCTCCACCGGCTCCGTCGTCGTCTACAAACGCGGCGGCTATGTCTGCGCCGTCACCCACGCCAAGAAGTCCGGCGCCAAGCGGTGGATGTCGGTGAGCGTCCGGGCGCGCGGCGGCCGCGCGGTCGTCGACAAGGGCCGCTACCAGCGCCACGCCGGGCCGGTCACCGTGCACGCGGGGCGGCGCTGCGTCTGGGTGAAGGGATCGGTCAGCCAGGGCTCGGTCAGCTCCGGCTGGATCCTCTGCTGAAATCTCCGCGGATCCCTCAAGTCAATTCTCTGCGGGCCCTCAAGTCCCTTTCCACGCACAGGGTTTTCCCTATGTCCCCTGGTGCTGCCGGGAGCCGTTCCGCTAGCTTCCGGCGCACATATGTCTCACAGGGGAGTGCGCATGCGCAAGGCGCTCAGATGGCTGCTGGCGCTCACGGTGCTCATAGGCACCATGAGCTCGGCGGGCGCGGCCACCGCCGCCGAGCCGGAGGCCACCGGCACCACCGACAGCAGCACCACCGACATCAAGGAACGGCTGCTCGCCATACCCGGCATGAGCCTGGTCGAGGAGAAGCCGTACACCGGTTACCGCTTCTTCGTCCTCAACTACACCCAGCCGGTCGACCACCGCCGCCCGTCCAAGGGCACGTTCCAGCAGCGGATCACCGTGCTGCACAAGGACGTCAGCCGGCCGACCGTCTTCTACACCAGCGGCTACAACGTCTCCACCACGCCCCGCCGCAGCGAGCCGGCCCAGATCGTGGACGGCAACCAGGTCTCCATGGAGTACCGCTTCTTCACCCCGTCCCGGCCCGAGCCGGCCGACTGGTCCAAGCTGGACATCTGGCAGGCCGCCAGCGACCAGCACCGCATCTTCAAGGCGCTGAAGCAGGTCTACTCCAAGAAGTGGATCGCCACCGGCGGCTCCAAGGGCGGCATGACCGCCACCTACTACGAGCGCTTCTACCCGCGCGACATGGACGGCGTGGTCGCCTACGTCGCCCCCAACGACGTGGTGAACAAGGAGGACTCGGCCTACGACCGCTTCTTCGCCAAGGTCGGCACCAAGGAGTGCCGCGACCGGCTCAACGGAGTGCAGCGCGAGGCGCTGGTCCGCCGCGAGGCGCTGAAGAAGAAGTACCAGGCCTACGCCGAGGACAACGGCTACACCTTCAACACCATCGGCAGCCTGGACCGCGCCTACGAGGCCGTCGTCCTCGACTATGTGTGGGGTTTCTGGCAGTACAGCACCCTGGACGACTGCGACAGCATCCCGGCGAACGCCAAGAAGGCGACCGACGACGAGATCTGGTCGTCCGTCGACTCGATCTCCGGCTTCTCCTTCTACACCGACCAGGGCCTCGAGCCGTACACGCCGTACTACTACCAGGCCGGCACCCAGCTGGGCGCGCCGACCATCCACTTTCCGCACATCGAGAAGAAGTACCTGCGCTACGGCTACATGCCGCCGCGCTACTTCGTGCCCCGCTCGATCCCGATGAAGTTCCAGCCGTCGGCCATGCGGGACGTGGACTCCTGGGTCCGCCACAACGCCCGTCACATGCTGTTCGTGTACGGGGAGAACGACCCGTGGGGCGCCGAGCCGTTCCGCCTCGGACACGGCGCGCGCGACTCCTACGTGCTGACCGCGCCCGGCATGAACCACGGCGCCAATGTGGCCGGACTGGTCCCGAAGGAGAAGGCGCTCGCCACCGCCCGCATCCTCGACTGGGCCGATGTCACCCCGGCCGCGGTGCAGGACGACCCGGCGGCGGCCAAGCCGCTGGCGAAGTTCGACGCCAAGCTGGACAAGCGCGGCGTGGAGCAGGAGCGCACCCTGCGCCCGTGACAACCGCCTGACTCGGCGGGGTCAGACCGGGCGGGCGCAGCCCACCGGCCGCTCCCCGCCGAGGCGGATGTACAGGGCCGTGGACGCCGGGCACTCGGACCGGGCGTCCACGGCCTTCGTCACCTTGAAGTCCGGGGCGTGCTTGCCGTCGCCGTCGCAGGCGGTCTCGCGCACCTTGCCGTCGTCCAGGCGGTAGACGCAGTCGCCGACGATGGTGCGCGGCCCGCCCCCGCCGCCCGGGTCCCCGGGGTGCGGCGGCTGGAGGTTGCGCATACAGGCGTAGCCACGCGGCACCGCCCCGTCGCCGTCCTCGTCGGAGGAGGGGCGCTGTTCGCTGATGTGCAGCACGAAGTCGGTGGTGCCCGGGCAGGGCGGCCCGGACTTCATGGTCCCGTCGTGCCGGGCGACCACCCGGGCCGCGGCACGCTCACTGGTGCACGGCACCTCGGTGAAGCTGGTACGGCCGAACGAACTGCACTCGTCCACCCCGAGGAACACCGCCCCGTAGCCGGACGGCCGGGCGGTGGCCGGCGAGGCCGAGGCCCGCTCGCCCAGCCGGCCGTCCTTGCCCGCGCCCCCGCCGCCCGACGCGCTCTGGCAGCCCGTCAGTGCGATCACCAGCGCGCAGACCGCCCCCACCGAACTTCTCACCTGCATCGCATCCCCCCCGGACACCCCGTCCAGCGTGACCCGTCAGAACGAGCCACGCCAGACATACGGGGTGGTTTGCGCACCTTAGGGGTGGTGCGCCGGGTGTGCGACGTACGCCGCCTACGCCGGAATACGTAGGCGGGCCGGTGTCACCGGTAGCGCAGCCCGTGCCCGACGGGGAACAGCACCTGGTCCGGATCGTCCGCCCGCTGCACCGGCACCGGCAGCTTCCCGCGCGGATCCGCCTTGCCGGCGATGACCCGGGCCGCCGCCCGCAGCTCCACATCGGTCCAGGAGTACGCCGCCAGATACGCCGGGACGTCCGTCAGATGCGCCACGTCGTACGGGTTGCGGATGGCGACGGCCACGACGGGCTTCCCGGTGCCGAGCAGTTGCTGGACGAGCGTCCGCTGGCTGCTGGTCGCCGAGACGTTGTACGTCCCCACGATCACCGCGTCCGCCTCCTGCGCCGCCGCGACCGCCTGGGCGATGACCGCCGCCGAGGGCGCCGTACCGGTGGACAGGGCGGTGGCGGTGAAGCCCAGTTCGGTCAGCGCGCCCGCGAGCACCCCGGTGGGCGGCCCCGTGGTGCCGGACGGCGAGGCCGGGTCGGCGCCGACGACCAGCAGCTTCTTGTGCCTGCGCCGGGACAGCGGAAGGAGACCGTTCTCGTTGACCAGGAGGGTGGTCGTCCGCTCCGCGATCCGGTCGGCGGAGGCGAGGTGGGCGCGGGTGCCGACGTGGCGGTCCACGTCCGCGTGCGACACGTACGGGTCCTTGAACAGCCCCAGCCTGGCCTTCAGCCGCAGGATGCGAAGGATCGATTCGTCGAGCCGGGCCTCGGTGAGCTCGCCGTCCTGCACCGCCTTGAGCACGGCGTTCCAGGCCACTTCCAGGGACGGCGGGTTGAGCAGCTGGTCCACGCCCGCCTTCAGCGCCAGCACCGGCACCCGGTCGTCGCCGTACTTGGTCCGCACGCCCTTCATGCCGAGCGAGTCGGTGACCACCACGCCGTCGTAGCCCAGCTCCTCGCGCAGGATGCCGGTCATGATCGGGCGGGACAGCGTGGCCGGGTCCTCGCTGGGGTCGAGGGCCGGCACCACGATGTGCGCCGTCATGATCGAGTCGATGCCCGCGGCGACCGCGGCCCGGAACGGCGGGGCGTCCAGTTCCTCCCACTGCTCGCGGGTGTGGTGGATGTACGGCAGCTCGTTGTGGCTGTCGTCCTTGGTGTCGCCGTGCCCCGGGAAGTGCTTGGCCGTTGCGGCCACGTCGGACGACTGGTAGCCCTTGACCTCCGCGGCGACCAGATCCCCGACCGTCTCCGGCACGGAGCCGAAGGAGCGCACGCCGATGACGGGGTTGGCCGGATTGACGTTGACGTCGGCCACCGGGGAGTAGTTCTGGCGGATGCCCAGGGCGCGCAGCTCCCGCCCCGCGATCCGCCCCAGCGTCCGGGCGTCGGAGCGCGATCCGCCGGCCCCGATCGCCATGGCGCCCGGGAAGAGCGTGGCGGGCTCGCCCACCCGGGCGACGATCCCGTGCTCCTGGTCGGTGGAGATGAGCACCGGCAGCCCGCGCGGCAGGCCGAGGGACGCCTTCTGGATGCCGTTGGACAGATCGGCGATCTGGTGCGGTTCGCGGGTGTTGTGCGCCCAGGCGAAGTAGATGATGCCGCCCACCCGGTACTTGGCGAGCAGTTCGGCGGCGTTGCGGACGCCGATCTCCTTGAGGTTGGCGTCGACGTCGGCCTGGTCGGGGTCGGTGGCGGAGTGGCCGTAGACCCGCATCACGAACAGCTGGCCGACCTTCTCCTCCAGGGTCATCCGGGAGATGAGGCGGCGCAGCGCGGCGTCGTGGCGGCTGCCGGGGCCGCCCGCAGCGGCGTGGACGGTGCCGCCGGCGGCCAGGGCGGTGGTGACGCCCGCCGTGGCGGCGAGGACGGTGCGTCTGGACGGACGTGCGGTGTTTCCCGTGCTTCCCGTGCTGCTCTCTGGCACGTGCACTCCTTCCGGAGATGGTCCGGGCGGTCCGTTGAAGGAAACTGCCAAGGGGTCACCAATATCCGGGAAGTTTCTGCCAGTCAAGGGAATGCGCAGCAACCGGGAGAGGGGCCGCCATCGGCGCAGAGGAGGGGGCGCACCGATGGCGGCGGGCCGCCGGCCGCGGGGCGGTGGAGAGGGTGGGTCAGCGATCGCAGCCAGCAGCGAAGCCGACACCGCACCACGGAGACTCGTCCGGCAGCTCGCGGGTTGGACGGACGGGTGCGGGGGCGGGTTCCCGTCGGGCGGGCACATTCCGGAAGTCGGGAGGAGGGTGACGGGGGAGACGGGTGGGGCGGGTTACGGAGGCTGAACGTGCCGCCCGTCGCGCCTGGCTGACGAACCGTCCGGACTCGGCCGTCGGACGGACCTCTCAGTGCTCCGTCCGCGAGGAGACCTTCGGCCAGTGGGCGACCAGGGTGCGGACGGCCTCCGCGATGGCCGGGCGGCGGGCCGCCCCGGCGCGCCACATGGCGTAGAGGCGGCGCACCGGCATGGGGTCGAGCGGCACCTCCACCACACCCTCGGGCAGCGGGCCGCGGCCCAGCCGGGGGATCAGGGCGATGCCCAGCCCGGCGGCCACCAGGGCGACCAGGGTGGGGTTCTCGTCGGCCTGGTGGACGATCTCCGGCGTGTGCCCGACCGCGCGCAGGGTGCGCACCAGCCACTCGTGGCAGATCCGCCCCGGCGGCTGGCAGATCCACCGCTCACCGCCCAGCTCCTCGCGCCGCACCGCCGTCCGTCCGGCGAAGGGATGCTTCTCGGGCACCAGCAGATCGCACAGGTCGTCCCCGATGACCGCCTGCTCCACCCCCGGGGGCGGCGGCACCGGCGCGATGTCCCAGTCGTGCGTCACCACCAGATCGACCGCGCCCTTGGCCACCAGGTCCACCGACAGATGGGGGTCGATCTCGCTCAGCCGGGCGTCGAGGCCGGGATGGCGGCCGGCCAGGTCGGCCAGCACCGACGGCATCAGCCCGCGCGCCGCCGAGGGGAACGCCGCGATGGTCAGCCGCCCGGCCGGCAGACCGCGCCGCCGCTCCAGCTCGGTCTCGGCCCGCTCCACGATCGCCAGCAGCTCCTGCGCCGCCGCGACCAGCTGATGCGCCTCGTCGGTGAGCCGCACGCCCCGGCCCTGCCGTTCCAGCAGCACCGTCCTGGTCTCCCGCTCCAGCTTGGCGATCTGCTGGGACACCGCCGAGGAGGTGTACCCGAGCGCGGCGGCGGCCGCGCCGACGGTGCCGTGGACGGAGACGGCGTGCAGGGCGCGCAGCCGCTGGAGGTCGAGCATGACCCCTCCCTCATTTCGTTAGCGATGCTTCATCCAACCATGCAGAAACAGTCGCTGGTGCTGAAGGATGGCGAGCGGCGATCCTCGAGGCATGCGCCCCTTCCACGTCCTGCTCGCCGTGCTGGTCGCCGCCGTCTGGGGAGTGAACTTCACCGTCATCGAGATCGGCCTCGACCACTTCCCGCCGCTGCTCTTCTCCGCGCTGCGCTTCCTCGCCGCCGCCCTGCCCGCCGTGTTCCTGGTCGGCCGCCCGAAGGTGGCGTGGAAGTGGATCGTGGCCGTGGGACTGGTGCTGGGCGTCGCCAAGTTCGGCCTGCTGTTCGTCGGCATGGAGGCGGGGATGCCGGCCGGGCTGTCCTCGCTGGTGCTGCAGATCCAGGCGGTGTTCACCGCCCTGTTCGCCATCGCCTTCCTCGGCGAACGCCCCACCCCGCTCCGGCTGCTGGGCATGGTGGTGGCGCTGGCCGGCATCGGCGTCGCCGCCGTCGAGGAGGGCGCCTCCGGGCCCCTCACCGCCTTCGCCCTGGTGGTCGCGGCGGCGGCCTGCTGGGGCGCCTCCAATGTGCTGACCCGCAAGGCCGCACCGCCGGACGCGCTCAACTTCATGGTCTGGGTGAGCACCATTCCCGTCCTGCCCCTGCTGGCGCTGTCCGTCGCCGTGGAGGGCTGGTCCGCGGACCTGGCGGCGCTGCGCGCGCTGGACCGGCAGGGCGCGGGCACCGTCCTCTACGTCGCCTGGGTGACCACCGTCTTCGGCTTCGGCGTCTGGGGCTGGCTGCTGCACCGCCACCCCGCCTCGACGGTCGCCCCGTTCTCGCTGCTCGTCCCGGTCTTCGGGATGTCCTCGGCCGCCCTGTTCCTGGGCGAGTCGATGACCGGCCTGCGCTGGATCGCGGCGGCCCTGCTGGTCGGCGGCGTGGCGCTCGCCTCCCTCACCCCGCCGCGCCGCGGGAGAACCACTCCGGTGGCGAGATCCCGGCCGAGGACCGCCCGCGGCGTCACCTCGTGTCGCTGAGCACGGGCTCGCGCACGAAACCCGGCATTGATGCGGCCCGCGCGGGTGCGGCGAGCGGGGGGTGCGGTCCGCGCGGGTGCGGCGAGTGGGGGGTGCGGCCCGCGCGGGTGCGGCCCGCGCGGCCGTGTCCGTCACGCCGAGTCGTTGAGCAGCCGCCCCAGATGCTCCCGCCCCGGGCCGAGCAGCTCCGGCAGCTCGGGGACATCCGGATACCAGCGCTTCTCGTACTCCCAGCACAGCCAGCCGTCCCAGTTGTGCCGGGAGAGGACCTCCACGCACTCGGTCAGCGGCAGGGTCCCGGCGCCGAGCGGGACCGGGGTCGTGTCCTCGGCCGAGGAGATGTCCTTGACCTGCACATACCCCAGGTGCGGGGAGAGCGCCGCGAAGCTCTCCGAGGGCTGCTCACCGCCCAGCCAGGTGTGCATCACGTCCCACACGACGCCCACCTGACGGTGCCCGACCAGACCGAGGATCCGCATCGCGTCCGCGCCGGTCCGGTGCGAGTCGTGGGTCTCCAGCAGGATCCGTACGCCGAGGTCGGCGGCGTACTCGGCGGCCCGGCCCAGCCGGCGCGCGGCCACCGCGTCCGCCTCATCCGGGCTCTGCTTCTCGGTGCCGCCCGGGAAGACCCTGACATACGGGGCGCCCAGGTCGCGGGCCAGCTCCAGCAGGTGCCGCACCTCGGTGATGACGATGTCGTCCTCGCAGGGCGCCGCGACCTTGGCGTAGCCGCCGAGGCCGAGGATCTCGACGCCGGCCGCCTTGAACTCGGCGGCGACGTCGGCCCGTTCGGCCGGGCTGAGGCCCGAGTGCACGGGCTCCTCCGGATGGGCGCGCAGTTCGATGCCGTGGTAGCCGTGCGCGGTGGCGAGGCGCAGCACATCGGACACGGGCAGGCCGGGGACGCCGAGGGTGGAGAACGCCAGCTTCATACGGGGACCCTACCCGCGACCCCGCGGTAGGGCTCCCCCTCGTCACCCCGGTGCCGCACGCAGATCCAGCCGCCAGTCCTGGCCGACCAGATCCTTGCCGAAGGAGTGGTGCGGCTTCTCGTCGACCAGGGTGAAGCCGTGCCGCTGGTGGATGCGGCGGGCGGCGGCCGGGACGTCGTTGGTCCACAGCGTCAGCTCCCGGTACCCGGCGCCGCGCGCGAATTCGACGACCGCGCCGACCAGCCGGTCCCCGATGCCCAGCCCCGAGCCTGAGGCTCCACCAGCAGCAGCCGCAGCCGGGCCGTGCCCGGCGCCTGGTCCCGCACGCACATCACGCACCCCACCGGCCGCCCGGCTCACCCGCCGTCGGCGCGGTCCTCCGGCGACACGGCCCGCTCGATCAGCCCGTCGCCCTCGAACTTGTTGACGGCGCGGTCGGTGCCCGAACGCAGGGTGAGGACGGACGAGCCGGGGGTGCGCGCAACCCGCCCCCGGGCAACCCCCACCAACCCGCACAACTAACTCCGCGGCACCCCGGAGGACCCCCGCACCATCAACTCCCCCCGCAGCCGCCACCGCCGATACCAGGCACCCTGCGTCCGCGCGACCGCCACCGGCCGGCACACCCGGGCGAACAGGGCCC